>JBMDYE010000173.1:0-8767 GCA_048595135.1 Planktothrix sp.
TTTCTAGCTATTATTATAGCTTTTTTTATACCGAATATTCTAACTTTACAGCTTGCAAAGGAACTATATTTATCTGTAGGGTTTGGGATATGGATTGGGGCTTCTTTAGGCTTTACATCTAATGTAAAATTCGGAATAATTTCGAGTTTACATAAAAGCTGGATCAAAGAAATTATTTTATTAATAGTATTATATTCACTTAGTTTTATATCAATATTGTTTAGAGATTATACTTTGATTAACCAAGATTATATTACAGGAAATATAATAATTCTTATCGGTTTAGCTTTAGGTGCTTTAATTTTAATGCTTCGTCTCGTAGAATGGACACTTTTTAGTATATTAAATTTATTATTATATAGTAATAAATCAAACAGTATATATTTTATTAAAGTCACACCCATTCCTATTATAAATCTTGCCAAAAAGCTTAAAAAATGGTTGTTACAAGATTGGGAAACAGGCTTACATAATGCTAATCAACTTTTAGAATATACACTTCAGTATGAATCTGTGGTTCAAGGGATTAGCTATGCTCTTTCTGAATTACCCCAAGAGCATATTATTTTTCGTACTAGCCAATTAACTAATTATCCTTATGATTGGAGAGTAATTCAATTAATTTTTAAAAAATTAAATCAATTAGCAGAAAAAAAACAAAATAATGCCAATAAAAATGGTTTAATACATGATGCTTTAAATAATTATGTTATTGCTGCGAGAGTAACGAAAGGATTATGGTGCTTACATGAATCGGCGGAAGTTGGAGAAAATAGAAGATCTTTAGAAATAAGATATATAGAAGAATCAGTAAAGGCTTTTGCTGAAATTCGTTCTCTACCTTATGGAGAAGAACTATATATTTTAGCTCAAACCTTAGCAGCTTTTGCAAATGCAGGTGAATTGGCTGTTGTTACCCTTTTAAGACTACCTGCTATGCCTCAACAACCTATCCTTAGAACATCAACTTGGGAAGTTATTAACTCTTTACATCAAGTAGTTCAAGCTTTTCGAGAAATTCAATCTAAAGTGTCTGGTGCTGTAAGATTGTCAGCATTAAAACGAGCTTTAATAGAACTTGATCAAGTTAAAAATAAAGTTGATTTATTGCCTGAAGCAGAAAGATTTTTAATTAAGTATATTGTTATAACATGGCAGGACTCTTTAGAAAGATTTAATAAGCAATTAGAACATTCTTCTATCAATTATGAAGTCAAAAATCCTTATATAATAGGTGATCCAGTACAAGATCAAAGTTTTGTAGGACGTAAGGATATATTAGAAAGACTTGAGCAGGTATGGGTATTCAATAAACAACTTCAGTCTATAGTTTTATATGGACACCGACGCATGGGAAAAACATCAATTTTGCGGAATATTTCAACCCGTTTAGACGACAAAGTTAAACTCGCTTATGTTAACTTACTAACCGTTGGTAATAGTATTCAAGGAGTGGGGGAAGTGTTGATGGCGATCGCAGATTCCCTCTCAGACACCCTGCAAATTCCACCCCCCGATGATGAAAGTTTAATCAATCGTCCCTATCGCACCTTTGAACGGTATTTAAAACAAATTGAAACCCAATTAGGCGACACTGGATTAATTATTGCCCTCGATGAATTTGAACAAATCGAAGAATTAATCAAAAGCGATCGCATTCCAAAAGACTTTATGGGCGTATTGCGGGGAATGGTGCAAATGAGTCATAAAATTGCCTTTGCTTTGGCTGGACTCCACACCCTAGAAGAAATGACTGAAGATTATTTTAACCCGTTTTTTGCCAGTATTATTCCCATCCGTGTTAGCTTTTTAGAACGGGCAACCTGTCGCTATCTTCTCGCTAACCCCAGTGAAGATTTCCCCCTCGATTATAAACTCGATGCCTTTGATTATATCTATGATTTAACCGCCGGACAACCCTACCTGGTTCAACTCATCGGTTTTCTGTTAGTTCGTCGATATAATGATCAAGTGTTTGAACTGGGAAATAATCGCGACCCCATGTTTACCATTGCTGATGTTGATGCCATTATTAATCAACCCGAATTCTATCAGAATGGACGCTATTATTTTACAGGGGTTTGGCAACAAGCGGGCGAAGGTTCTCCAGGTCAACAAGAGATTATAAAAACACTCGCACCTCACCCCACCGGACTTGATTTTAATACCCTTCAAACCATTACCAAATTAGACCCCACTTCCCTACAAAATGCCCTTGATACCCTAGCGCGCCATGATGTAATTATCGAAATCGATCACCAGTGGCGGATCATTGTTGAACTGTTTCGCCGTTGGGTCATCAACCATCACCCCATTTAACCCCTCTCTCGTTCCCAGGCTCCTGCCGGGGAATGCTATTATTGAGGTTCTGCCTCTATTTTAAGCGGTGGCAGAGCCACCCTAAGAGCATTTCTAGGTAGAACCTAGAAACGAGGGAGATAATGTTAGTAAACCGATTGACTGAATAAAATAGCAAGTTGTTCAGAGAAATATGCTAAAAAATATTGAAGTTCGGCTAGAAATATTTCAAGAAGGTGATGTTTATGTGGCTGTTTGTCCTGATTTAGATGTTTCTAGTTTTGGTGAAACCCTAGAAGAAGCTAAACAATCCGTTCAAGAAGCATTAGAAGCTTTTTTTGAAGAATGTGAAACAATGGGAACATTAACCGTTGTTTTAGAAGAAGCAGGTTTTATACAACAGAATGGAAACTGGCTTCCTCGTCAACCCATCTTCTCTGAACTGGTCACAATCGGTTGAGGAACAATGGCTTCAGATCCTAAAAAAATTACACCAATTCGCTATCAAACCTTGGTTAAAGTTTTTGAATTAGAAGGCTTTACAGTGGTACGACAAAAAGGAGATCACCTAATTTTAACTAAACCCGGTGTTAACCGTCCTGTTGTGATTAAAACCAGTCCTGGTGAAGTTCCTGTTACTCATATTATGACCAATTTAAAAACAGCCGGAATTAATCGAGAGCGTTATTTTCAACTCCTCTCTCAACTTTGATTAGCCATTTATCTCTCATTCCCAGACTCCTACCTTGGAATATTATTGTTGAGGCTGTGCCTCTATTCTAACTGCTAGAGCCACCCTTTCAGTATTTCTAGGTTGAACCTAGACACAAGGAAAACACCCAAGGTGACAGTTAGAGAAGTGGCACACTATCAGAAAATTATCCTCAAAATCTATAATCCTAATTTTGCTCAGAACACCGTCAATGAGCTATTTCTTCATTCAAAAAGATAATGAAATTCACTCCAATTAATTTTTCCTTTCCTAGTTGAATAGGACAGTTAAATAGGTGTCACACTATCAGCAAACAGAACAAAAATACACCTAAAATTAACGGAAACAGTGATCGGAAAACCGTACATAATAAAATTATGTGAGGAACTCCTCATTCATTAATTTTCAGATAACCAGGTGAAGTAAACTAAAGTGAATTCTATTGAAAAACTGAGGGGATAAAATTATGTACAATACTATTTTAATCAATCTGGGAAAATTCGGATTAATTGTTTTTGCTTTGGGGGTGATCGTCTATATTTCCATTTGCCTTTATTTATTCTTTAGGCAAAAACAATTTATTTTTTTCCCCTCTCGCGTGATCCAACTGACTCCCAGCGATGTTGGTTTACCTTATCAAGAAATTTGGCTTCCCATTCCCACACCATCAGGAACCCTTGAAAAAATCCAGTGTTGGTGGGTTCCCGCCGAGCAGAATCCCGAAGAACGAGTCATTATTGATTTACATGGAAACCGTAATAATATTGGGGCTAACGTTCCCTACGCCCAAAAATTTCGCGAAATGGGGTTATCAGTTTTTTTAGTGGATTATCGAGGGTTTGGACGCAGTACCAACCGCTTTCCCAGTGAAGAAACGGTTTATGAAGATGTCGAAGCGGTTTGGAATTATTTAGTTAATAAACGACAAATTAAACCTGAAAATATTTATATTTTTGGCCATTCTTTAGGCGGTGCGATCGCGATTAATTTGGCTTATAATCATCCTAATCTTGGGGGATTAATTATTGAAAGTTCGTTTACCAATATTATAAATATGGTCGATTATAAGAAAACATATCGGATCTTTCCTGTTAATTTAATCTTGAATCAACGGTTTGATTCTCTTGCTAAAGTTCCCGCCCTAAAAATGCCAATTTTATTCACTCATGGAACCGAAGATACTCTGATTCCTCCTGCGATGAGTGAAGCGTTGTTTGCCGCCGCTGCGGAACCAAAACAGCTTTTACTGGTTCCTGGTGCGGGTCATAATAATGTGCGACAAGTGGGCGGAACCCAATATTGGGAGAAATTACAACAGTTTTTAAATGCTTATAGTGCTACGAAATAGGGAACAGGGAGACAAGGGGACAAGGGGACAAGGGGACAGAGGGAAAATACTTTTCTTACTCTTTCTTTTAACTGGTGACTGGTGACTGTTCCCTATCTATATAAATGAAAGACCTGACTTCCAGAGGAAACCAGGTCTCTACACTCTCTTTTCTCATGTCAGGAATCGCTAAATTTTTGATGAGCTAACCCTGATCAGTTTGAACACAAAAAGAGGGATAATAACCCAACCTTTATTAATTAGATAGCGTTTTTTGAGAGTCGTTCTTAGAAAGTTCGGGAGTTATCAGTTGGTGATTTAACGCAGCAACAAGTTGCCGTTTCACCTTTGCTGCCCACAAATCAAAGTCGAAACTTTCACTGGTGGGAACTTCCGATTCGGAAGTATCAAAAGCAGGTTGTTTGCTCATAGTCATGGTTTTCGCCTCCTGTTTCAACTGGCAGTGAAAACAGGCGCGTTCCTTCGGGAAGAACTCCCTACTTCCGTCTTTTAGCCGTCTTTTTGGTGTTCGAGGAGCCAAGACTACCAAAAGATGAACGATTTCACTACTTCATCCGATCATAGCAGAATCGATAGTGGGTATCAAACAATTTAATGCTAATTTTACATCGTTTTAATTCAAATTTTGCTTGTTGGTGTTTCTCCCATTCAGATTTGAGCTTCTCAATCCCCCTGTTCGATTGGTTTTCATCCCCATTGAAGATTAAATCTTTTCTGGATTCAAGAAGAAAGAAATCTTCCTAAAATCAGTTTATGTCTCCCGATAGATTTTATTTCTAATTTAATGAATTAGGGGAATAAAGGGTGAGTAGAACCCACCCAACAAATTGTGCATCCTTAACGGAAAGCGGATTCATCTAATTGACCGGGAGAAACAGAAATCGTTTCTGTTTTTTGTCCTCGTTTTAACGTGATTTTTAGCGGTTTACCGATTTGGCTTTTTTCCACAATACGCTGTAATTGATCCGCCGTTGTAATCGCTTTCCCTTCAATTTCTGTGATCACATCTCCGCGCCGTAACCCGGCTTGGGCTGCGGGACTATTGGGAATCACTTGTATGACTAACACACCATTAACTTCCGGTACTAACATTAAAGAATTCGGGTCACGATTGAATTCTTTAGCGATATCAGCCGTTAAAGTTGCCATTCTAACGCCGATATAAGGATGGGGAATTTCTTCGCCTCGAACTAACTTATCTTTAATTTGTTTTGCCGCATCAATGGGAATGGCAAACCCAATCCCTTGACCATCAGCCCGAATGGCTGTATTAATGCCAATTACTTCCCCACGATCATTTAATAATGGCCCCCCAGAATTCCCTGGATTAATGGCGGCGTCGGTTTGAATAAAATCTAATCGTTTATCGGGAATTCCCACTTGAGAACTGGGGCGATTTAAGGTGCTAACAATCCCTAACGTTACCGTATTATCTAATCCTAATGGATTGCCAAGGGCGATCGCCCAATCTCCCACTTGCACTTCACTGGAATTTCCTAACGCAGCAACGGGTAAATTATTGCCATTAATTTTAACAACAGCTAAATCCGAGAGGTCATCACTCCCTTTAACTTCCCCTTGAAATTGGCGACCATCTCGTAATGTCACCGTCACTTTATCAGCCCCTTTAATCACATGGGAATTTGTTAAAATAATCCCACTACTATCAACAATAAATCCTGAACCTTGACCCCGTTGTTGATATTGTTGGGGAAATTGGGGCATTCCTTCTCCAAAAAAACGCCGGAAAAACGGATCATCAAAAAAGGGATCGGGAATATTAGCAGAAATCGTGCGTTCGGTATCAATCCTGACCACCGCAGGCCCAACCCGATTCACCGCCACCGAGACAAAATTACCTACGGAATTCGGGTTAGGAACCGCCGCCACAATCTCCGGTTGGGGTGCGGTTGGGACTGGGTTAGCTTGGGCTATATTTCCTGGATTTTTAGAAAAAATCTGGACTGATCCTAATGTTAACCCGATCGTTAACAAGGCAACTAAAAGATAATTCCTAATTTGACGAAAAATCGCAAAACGTCCTTCAGATTTTTGCATCAATTCATCCTCCACCATTTCACTGACAGGGGTTAATTGAGAGTCTGATTCATTAGTATTCAAGGTAATTATCCTCTAATTTAGCATGATCATAAAAAAAGAAGAAGAGCAGAACGGAGAAACATAATCTGCTGATCTCTTTCTCGATTATAACCGAAGGGTTTCTAAAGTTTACTCCGTCCTGGGAACATCAACCTTTTGATTGTGTTGTTCTTGTTCTCCAATTCATTCCTTCACTTTTTCCCAAAAAGGATTGTTAATTAGGGATTAAATCCCGATATTCTCGTTCGTTTAGATTCGTTATTTTAACCCGGAAATAGAATTCCTAAAACTTCCAGCCCAGTTAATCGGAAATTCAATTGAGAAAAGTCAGGAATGGAACAAGGGACTATCACCTCCTCTTCACTCCTCCTATCATCAATTCCCATGAACCCATTGAGGAAAAAAATCTAGCCATTTCCCCAACCCTTTGATACAATAGATCTAGGCTTAATCGTGACTTGCTAATTTTCAGAGTAATCGATGCAGTTCCCCAGAGAATTCGGTTTTAACGAAGAAAAAAAGGGGAATGACCGTACTGAAAAGCAAGTGAAGTGATGATCAGCCCAACTTAGCCAAATTTGTTCGGCTTTCCGAGCGATTCAGTCAATCCCTATCAATCAACGCAGTCTTGTCAAGCTGTAAGGCGTAGCGATGCGAAGCATTACGAAGCAAAACGCGCAGGATAAGCTTTTTTGGGATAAGCATCTTCAGTGGAATCATCAGATATCTCAGAGATGTTTTACCGAAATGCAGTAGCTCGCGCCGACGTTTCACTTAGCTTTAGATTATTGCGTGTTCTTATAATTAGAAGGACTGATAAGTCTAGCGGAAATTTCATCGTTAGGACTGAAAGAAATGAAGGAAAGAGGAGTGATTTAATTTTTCCTAAATTTCTGAGAAGTGATGAACCGTTTGGACAAAACCCAGAAGGCTAGAAATTTAGGATAGTGCTGATATCTATCTAGATTAATGTTAAATGGATGAGTCGGTTGTTGGACATTTAATGTCCAGGTTCACAGCCTCATCTGCTCCAAACCCATTGGAATAAACCGGGATAGGGGTTACTGTAAGGTTGCCCTATTCTGTCTGTATTCTACTGAGTATTTATCCTTATTGAATGGATAAGTACGTTATTTAAGTTTTAGCTCTCCCAAAAGTTAAAACTTGTTTTAAATTTTATAAAGATTCTTATAATTCCCAGAGCTATCAATGACGACAACCCTGCCCAAAACCGAGGGCATTCTCCCGCAGCAAGCCGAACCTGAGTCCGTTGCGAACTGCCTGACTAGCCTCCTAAATCGCTTACAACCCCCTCCACAAATCTTAATTTTAATGTTTGCCCTCTTAGTGGGGGGTGGAACCGGATTGGCGATGGTCGCCTTTCATAAATTAGTAGAATTATTTCAACGGTTAACCTTAGAAGATTTTATGGGGTTAACCGTACAATTTGGACTGTGGACAATTGCCTGTATTCCAGCCATTGGCGGTTTAATTGTTGGCTTAATTCGTTGGCGCTATCAAGACTTTTTTGGCGAGGGAATTTCTTCTTTAATTAATACCCAAAGGGTGCAAATTATTTCCCCCCTCAGACCATTAATAAAAATGTTAGCGGCGGCGATTTCTTTGGGAAGCGGTGCATCGTTAGGCCCAGAGGGGCCGAGTGTGGAAATTGGGGCGAATCTGGGGGTTATTTTAGGTCAAAATTTCCAAGTTTCTAAAGAACGATATCGGTTACTATTAGGAGCAGGTGCCGCCGCCGGATTAGCTGCCGGATTTAATGCACCGATAGCGGGGGTTTTCTTTGCCTTAGAAGTCATTTTAGGAACCAGTTTTGCCGCGTCAGGTGTGGGGTTAGTGTTATTGGCGGCGGTGGTTTCTTCGGTGGTGGCTCGAATTGTATTTGGCGCTCATCCCGCCTTTGCGCCACCTGTGTACGAAGTTAAAAGTAACTGGGAATTATTACTGTATTTAGGATTAGGTTGTTTAGCCAGTTTAGTTTCGATTGTTTATACAAAAGCGATTAAATTTGCTCAACGTAGTTTTAAAGGAGAAGTACCAGCGTTAAAAAGTTTACGGAAAATTCCTAAACCGTTGCATCCCGTTTTGGGTGGGTTATTTGTTGGAGTCATTGCCATTCAATTTCCCCATATTTTAGGCCCTGGCTATGGAACCATTGAAGCGTTATTACAAGAAGGACAATTCTCCTTAGATTTATTGTGCATTATTTTAGTCTTAAAAATCCTGGCAACGGCCGTTAGTTTGGGAAGCGGTTTAGTCGGGGGTGTGTTCGCTCCTGCGATGTTTATTGG
>JBMDYE010000174.1:0-2484 GCA_048595135.1 Planktothrix sp.
ACGACCCGTTCTACTTTGGTAAACGTCCCTTTCGGGAGGTCAGGTTGAGAACAACTCGTTAACAGCAGCAATAACACCAACACTAACCCATCCCTAATCTTCATCTAAGGGTAATCCTGCTCTGACTTTCCCTTTCCCAAAGTACCGTCCAAACTGAAGCTCATACACTTCGTCCTCATCTTGGGTTTCCACCACTAAATCAGAACGGGGATAACTCACACAAAGTAACGCATAACCTTGTCTTTGCACTTCGGGGGATAGTCCCATTGCTTCCGGTTGGTACAACTCGCCGGAAATCACCCGCACTGCACAGGTGGTACAAGCACCATTGCGACAAGAGAAGGGTAAGTCTACCCCTTGATTTTCCGCACTTTGAAGAATGTAGCGATCTTCAGGAACGTTGACGCAGTAGCGTTCACCCGTTTGCCGATAATGAATTTCTATCCGATGGGAGCGAGACATAAAAAAAATTTTGTTCAGATGGTATTGATTTTCATCAACTTATGATACTATATATATTTGTGGGTAAAAATTGAATACACCCCCTGGAGAGGTGGCCGAGCGGTTTAAGGCGCAGCACTGGAAATGCTGTTTAGGGGTGACTCTAACGAGGGTTCGAATCCCTCCCTCTCCGTTTTACTAAAGGTTTTGACTTTTTTAGTTACAGCCCGTTTGAAATAGAAATATCTGATTTTAGCACGTCTGGCAACCCGACCCGTTCAATATCTAAATGTAGATAATGATTCCGAATTACTTCTTCTGAATTACCTACCAGTACCGCTAATTTATGCAATGGGTAATCATTATTAGCGTGATAGCTAATCATTGAATGACGCAGTTGATAGGGAATCCGATAACGGATGTTAGCAGCGTTTAACAGAGTCTTCCAAACCCTTACAAATGCCTGCTGACTAATGGAGTTGCCTTGGTAATTTGTAAATACATAATCAGAAACTATAGGAACTTTTAATAATAAGGCTTCGAGTTCTGGATTAATTGGGAAAAAACGATATTCTTGTGTTTTTGTTCCCTTCATTTTACAAATTGTTCCATTGGCGTTAACTTGTCTTTCACCAAATTTAATTCTACGTTTTTTTAAATCGATATTAGACCACTTAAGCGCAATTGCTTCAGAAGGTCTACAACCTGTTAACCAGACAAAGTAAACATAAGAATAATACTGAGAGTGCCTTCCTTTGAAGCGACTGTAAGTATTATTTTTTAAAGCGTCAAGAATTGTATATATTTCTTTGACTTTAAAAATGTCTACTTTTTGACCTTCCGTTTCATTTTCAATATTAATAGAATAAGTTTGTTTTTTTAGTTTTATAAATGCTAAAAAATCTCTCCATTCTATACCGTAAGCTCTAGCAATGATGCCTTGCTTAGAACACCAATCAATAGCAGCAACGATTAACTTTAATCTTGCTTTTGATGTTTCAGGAGAGCGTCTGGCATCACTAAATAACCAGTTAACAAACTTTTGTTTGTCTTCTAGGTGCTGATAAGGGGAACTCGCAATCAAGCTTCCTACTGTACGAATTGTTGTTATAAAATAGGATTCATCCCAAGCCTTAATATTTTGGTGAAACTCAATATAATGATTCCATAAATCAATTAAGGAATGTTTTTTAGTGACAAGCTGAACTACTTTCTCTTGATCAGCAGAGAAATATTCGGCAGCAACCAATTTCAACACTGCAATATCGATACAACCCCCCGCTATCTGTTGAGTTATCGCTTTGTCGATTGCGCTTGCTGCATTTACAGCCTTAGTCAAATCCCTACCTAAATTGATCGTTGTTCGGTTGTACTTCAAAGGAAGCCTAATTCGATAATAGGTGTGTCCTCCTTTTTGGTACGACCCAAAAGAAAAATTAGCAAATTCAGAAGTTCTACTCGCAGTTTGTATCATCGGTTTATTAGCTTTTTAGGTGCTTAACACTACCAGGGTAAACTAGCTGGTTGAAAAATTGGTTGAATCCCTCCCTTTATTATAGATAATAATAAGGATGGGCAAAGTTAACCCTACATTCAATATTTTTTTATGCTCTCTCAATCTTCTTCTCAACTCTCTGTTCCTAAGCCAGAATTTTACACCTGGAAGAACTATCGCTGTGCGTATGAATATTACCCCGCTTTGGATACTTCTTTAAACCCCGATATTCCCTTTTTATTAATTCATCCCATTGGAGTCGGATTATCTAAACAATTTTGGCATCGATTTTGTCAGCAATGGCGAGAACAAGGGTTTAAGAATAGTATTTATAATCCTGATTTACTGGGGTGTGGCGATAGTGAAATGCCAAAATTAGCTTATTATCCTGAAGATTGGGCGGAACAGTTAAATTATTTTCTGGAAACGGTTATTCAGAAACCTGTTATTATTATCGTACAAGGTGCGTTATTACCTGTTGCGATCGCCCTGGCTCAACTTCAAAAGAATTCTAACTTAATTAAAGGATTAATTTTAGGCTGTCCTCC
>JBMDYE010000175.1:0-3198 GCA_048595135.1 Planktothrix sp.
GTTATGTCAAAATAACCGTGATTTGAACTTTGAACGAACGGCTAAGGGAGAATTAATTATTATGCCACCAGTAGGAGGCGATAGCGGAAATCGAGAAGCTGACCTGATTATCGATTTAGGCATCTGGAATCGACAAACTAACCTCGGTTATACCTTCAGTTCTTCTACTGTATTTAAGTTACCCAATGGCGCTGACCGTTCCCCCGATGCAGCTTGGATTCGCAGGGAACGTTGGGAAGCACTAACGCCTGAACAAAGACGCAAATTTCCTCCCATTGCACCCGATTTTGTCATTGAATTAAGGTCAGCAACAGATGATTTGCAAATGTTGCGTGCCAAAATGCAAGAATATATGGACGCAGGCGTACAATTGGGATGGTTAATTAACCCCCAACAGCAACAAGTGGAAATTTATCGCCTACAACAAGACGTAGAAGTGCAAAATCTTCCTACAGAATTATCCGGTGAAACGATATTACCTGGATTTAGCTTGAATCTATCTGTTTATTAAAAATATTTAGCTTCAAAAATCCTTCTTTTTTGGCAAGTAAGGCTAAAATTTTATCGTTTAAATCTATAGAAACCCATGTTCTCCTTGCTTCCAACAGTAACTTTCTATCGAGTTTAAAATTAACTTGTATACTCGATTTCTGATGGGATTGATTAACTCGGTTTGCTTGTGGCGAAGGGGATAACGGTTTCTGATTCTGTTCGGATAAAGTTAAATAGTCATTTGCGATCGCTTCTTTTTCATTAAAATTACTCGCTTCTAGACAATCAGCGTCAACCTTTAACTGACCAAAATCTGGTTGCTCCTCCTGCGGATTAACTCGGTTAGGGGGCTGAAAATGATCTGAACGTTGATTTTCTGCCTGAACTGCATTATTGGCGATCGCTTCGGGTTGCTTAAAGTCATTTGACTTTGAAGATTTAGCAGAACCTTTTAACGGATACAGAGGTTCATTGTCTTCTCCTAAATATTCATTAAACTGCTTTCTTAAGATTGACCGAGCTTGAGAAATACGCTTTCGCACATTCTCATTAGAAATATTCAATTTTTCAGCAATTTCTGCATAAGAAAGTTCTTCCTGAACGTGCAGAATAAAAGTCTCTCGCAGCCGAGGCGGTAATTGCTCAATTGCCCCCTGAAAAAATTTTTCTAGTTCTTGCTGCTACGCAGCAAGAACGGGATTTTCTTCTTGACTAACCCATTGACTTTCTAACTCAAAATCCATCCCATCTAAACTCTCAACGGGTTTTCCCCCTCGATTCAATCCTCGATGAATATCGATACAAACATTATGGGTTAATCGAGTCAGCCAAGCCTTAATATTTTTAATCGCTCCCTTTCCCGCTTGGATCTTCTCCCATGCTTTCAACATTGCTTGACTGAGGGCATCTTCTGCATCAATCTGATTCCCCATCCACTGAAGACAACGACGGTAAAGATAACGTTCATGCTCTTGCCATAACTGCCAAAAGCTGATACACCCGTCCTGCTCGGCACAATCTGAAATAGATAACAATAAGTTAGATTCTGGGCAATTGAGTTGTATCATTAGTCTGGTAAAAACGGGACACACTACGAGGAGTACCAACAGCAATTTTGTTGATGCTGGCTTTCGGGACAATGACAGTTCAGTCAAGTCATGGTAAAACTGAGCGGAAATTCAACAACAGTCCGCTAATCGTTAATAAAAACTGTAAAAAACCTCAATATTTTATAAGCAGAGGGTAAAATTCAAGTAAAAGTTGTAGATGCTACAAGCCTTATATAGTCTAAAGATTCGTTTTTGGGCTTTTAACTTGATCGATACCACCCACTGAAGATGTCCTGACGCAATTAGACCAAATCTCGCTTTCAAGAGAAAGATGAAATTGTCATCTATCCTTAGATATATGTACATTAATCAATTTACCGAAATAAGTCAAGTCAGGGAATTCGGATGGGTTCAGGTAACTTTTAAGTTAATTCTATGCTACAAATTCCAGATTCTTACTGAATCACAATGTAGTAAAAAGCACCTTGATTAATCAAACTCTTCAGTTATGTTCTTTCAAAAAATCCGAAATTTACTTTCCTTACCACCTTTTAAAACAAACTCAAGTAAAATTTGCTACTTATCCCTTCAGAAAGTTAGCTGAAAATTTTTTTGGCTTGTCCGATTCAGTTACGCAGTCCGGCCAACTATATCCGAAGATAGAGAAGAAAGAAATGATTACAGTTAACCACCATGCTAGCTAGAGTTTGGAGTGCATCCATTGTTGGGATTGATGCCGTTAAAGTAGGGGTCGAAGTTGATATTTCGGGGGGAATTCCTAAAATTGTGATTTTAGGACTCCCAGACGCTGCGGTTCAGGAAGCGAAAGAACGGGTCAAAGCCACTTTGAAAAACACAGGCTATGGCTTCCCAATGCGAAATATTGTGATTAATTTAACGCCTGCGGATCTTCGCAAAGAAGGGCCGAGTTTTGATTTACCGATTAGTCTAGGAATTTTAGCAGCATCGGAACAAATTAAAGCCGATTTATTAGGGGATTTTCTATTTTTAGGAGAAGTTTCCTTAGATGGGGGATTGCGTCCGGTGGCGGGAGTGCTTCCTATTGCAGCCGCAGCCGAAAAAATGGGAATTACAGGGTTAGTAGTTCCTGAAGATAATGCCCAGGAAGCAGCAATTGTACGGGGATTATCGGTTTATGGATTTAAAAACTTATGGGATGTTACGGATTTTTTAAATCGTCCCGATGCTTATCAACCTGTGCAATTAAATTATTCTCAATTATCAACAGAAAGATCTAAAATTAAACTAGATTTAAGTGAAGTGAAAGGACAAGCTCATGCAAGACGAGCGTTAGAAATTGCGGCAACGGGAGGACATAATTTAATTTTTGTTGGCCCCCCTGGTAGCGGAAAAACGATGTTAGCCCGCCGTTTACCGACTATTTTACCGCCCTTAAGTTTTGAAGAAGCGTTAGAAGTCACTCGCATTTATTCGGTGGCTGGATTATTAAAAAATAAAGGCACATTAGTGAGCGATCGCCCCTTTCGCAGCCCCCATCATTCTGCTTCTGGCCCCTCTTTAGTGGGAGGAGGAACCTATCCCAAACCCGGAGAGATTTCTTTAGCCCACAGGGGGATTTTATTTGCTGATGAATTAACCGAATTTAAACGGGATGTATTAGAGTTTTTAAGACAAC
>JBMDYE010000176.1:0-4011 GCA_048595135.1 Planktothrix sp.
CAAGTTAGTTAGCACGATTTTCAAAAGCATCACCAAAGAGTTGATGCGTCTGCAAATTGTGCAGGACGGGATGCGGGTGGATGGTCGAACCCTCGATCAAGTGCGTCCGGTGTCTTGTCGTGTCAGTTGTTTACCCAAACGGGTGCATGGGAGCGGGTTATTCAACCGAGGATTAACGCAAGTGCTGTCTATTGCGACCTTGGGAACCCCTGGAGATGCTCAGGATTTAGATGACTTGCATCCCCAGGAAGAAAAACGCTATATGCACCATTACAATTTCCCCCCTTATTCCGTTGGGGAAACCAAACCGATGCGATCGCCAGGACGTCGAGAAATTGGTCACGGGGCCTGAGCAGAACGGGCGTTAGTTCCCGTGTTACCCTCAAAAGATCAGTTTCCCTATGTCATTCGCGTCGTCTCAGAAGTATTATCGTCTAACGGTTCTACTTCGATGGGTTCCGTTTGTGGGTCTACCTTAGCGTTAATGGATGCGGGGGTTCCCATTTCTAAACCCGTCAGTGGCGCAGCAATGGGATTAATTAAAGAAGGGGAAGAAGTTCGGATTCTCACGGATATTCAAGGGATTGAAGACTTTCTGGGGGATATGGACTTTAAGGTCGCCGGAACCGATAGCGGTGTTACAGCCTTACAAATGGATATGAAGATTACCGGATTATCTATTAAAACCGTTGCGGATGCCATTTATCAAGCCAAACCTGCCCGGTTACACATTCTGGAAAAAATGTTAGAGGTCATTCAGAAACCCCGTTCTGATTTGTCTCCTTATGCGCCGCGTTTGTTAACCTTAAAGATCGATCCCGATTTAATTGGGTTAGTGATTGGCCCTGGTGGAAAAACGATCAAAGGAATTACGGAAGAAACGGGCGTTAAAATCGATATTGATGATGATGGAACGGTGACGATCGCTTCAACCGATAGCGAAAACGCCGCCCGTGCTTATCAAAT
Organism: Planktothrix sp.; assembly: GCA_048595135.1. GTDB lineage: Bacteria > Cyanobacteriota > Cyanobacteriia > Cyanobacteriales > Microcoleaceae > JBMDYE01. The sequence goes on from JBMDYE010000176.1 coordinate 967, forward strand.
TATTCAAGGCATGACCCGCAAACTCAATGCTGGGGATGTTTATGTCGGTCGGGTCACGCGGATTATTCCCATCGGGGCGTTTGTGGAATTAATGCCCGGAAAAGAAGGCATGATTCATATTTCCCAATTAGCAGATTATCGGGTTCCCCGTGTGGAAGATGAAGTGTCTGTTGGCGATGAAGTGATTGTAAAAGTTCGAGAGATTGACAACAAAGGTCGGATCAATCTTACCCGTCTAAACATTCATCCCGACGAAGCCGCCGCCGCCCGTGCTGCTGCTGCTAAGTAAGAATTAGGAATTAAGAATTAAGAATTAAGAGGCTCAAGCAGCGTTTACTCCGCGGAGCGTTGGCGTAGCCTGTGCGTAGCACGTAAGGATCTGAATCGCGCAGCGTCAGTCGCGGAGCGTAGGCGGAGCCTGTGCGTAGCACGTAAGGATCTGAATTAGGAAACAGGCACTCTTGCAATAGGCATTAGAAATCTTTTCCTTCTCCCTCCGCCTCCTCCGCCTCCTCCGCCTCCTCCGCTCCCTCCGCTCTCCAACTGGTGACTGGTGACTGTAATTGTTCCCCACTCTTTCTAAATGACAGCTTTCTCCTTCTTCGTTACTGATATACAAGGTTTAAGCTTCATATCAACACTTTTAATATGGTTAACAAACCAATCCACTAACTCTTGTTTAACTCGTAGACTAATTAAGTTAAGCGGTTGCTTATTTTCAATTTGCCGATTAATATCATCAAGCGTTTGCATAAACCGAGCATGAGCAGTTTGATTGTTGCAAGCCACAGGACATTTATACAAATTCATACAGGATTCTTCATAATTAAAATGATTATTAATATACATTTTAAGAAATCCCATAATAGACCGTAGCTCTTGTTGTCCTTTCTGCTGTTCTATTGCCTCTAATAAAGCATCCATCTGATCAAGCAACTGTTGATGCTGGCAATCTAATAAAGGAATTCCAATTGCTAAAGCATCATTCCAAGTTCTTCTCATTAATATTTATCCTTTTCAGCCTTATTCAGTGAGTTATAGTAGAATGCAGTAGGTAGGATAAAAATGCTTAATTCTTCAAGCTAACCCATTCATGTCCTAATCTATGCTTTGACTAACTATATAATTAATTGTAACATTGACTTTTTGACAGGTTGTTCTCCTGTAACTTTTTAGATAATTTAACGAGCTTTAGTCCCCTTTATTTTTATCATTAATTCTTAAGAAACTATAAAGTTTCAAAACTTAATTCAGAGACATGAATAGAGCTTACCCAAATCTTGGAGATAAAAATCAAGTGAATGTTCCCCGGTTGAACCAGGGAACTCAGGGAATTTAACTTAAATTCGTCTTAAAGTAACGGTTAACGGATCATTGAAAAAGACAGATACCCAAGGATCATCCGACCCACCAAATGCTCCACCATCACTGTCCCCTTGGACTTCATATTGCTCCACAATATCTTCACCGTCATAGGTGGCAATATCATGATTATTGTTGGGTTCTATGTGTTCAAACGTATCAGATAGTATCACCCCGTCTGGGCTTTCAACGGAAATAATTTCCCATCCTGGGAACCGTTCAGCCGCATTCAACACAATCGATTGTTGAGGTGTTCCCATATTACTAAAGGTTGTCCAATCGGATCTTGTTTCTTTGAACTGAGTTTCTAACTCCGTCCAAATTGTAAAGGGATTGAATTTCACAGAAGTTTTAAAATCCAGACTGGGGCCATTGCCATCAAAATCGGTATCTCCGTCAATATGGGGAGGTCGAAACTCGATAATATCGGAAAGTGCGAGAGGAATTTCCCGAATATTGCCAATACCCCCACTCACCAACAGGGAATAATCTTGATTAAACGATTCCCCCGTATGACTAATATGAACCGTATATTCCCCAGGAGCGGGTGCATTTATTAACACTTGTTCCACATTGTCAACATGATTTGTCGTGGTTTGAACGGCATTCGCAGTCGGGTTACTGGGATCTAATGTCCAGGGGAGAGAGGTTCCATCTGGCCCAGTAATGCGGAGATCCAAATCATTCATCAGCACTGAAGTTGAGTCATCCAAATCTATCCCAGGGAGGGAAGGATTAACTGGGTCAGTCCAAACTAAAGAGGCTTTCAGAGGACTACTGCCATCGGAGGTGAAGGTAAAGGTTTGTTCTGTTCCTGAATAGCGGTCTTCCAGTAGCCAATCTGTGGTTCCTTCTGAACTGGGACTCGCATTGGTCAGAAAGTTAGCGGCAGCGGCAGCATCCACCAAACCCCAACCGAAGCGATAATCTGGCCCAGGATTGCCTGCATCAAAGGCAGTATGAATCAACAAACCTTTTGTCGTAGCGCTGGCGGGGGTTCCCAAAAACAGATTTTGATAATGTTCAATCAACAACGCGGCGGTTCCGGTGACGTTCGGTGTCGCCATTGATGTCCCACTCTTGAAGCCATAGCTGCTATCTGAATTGGCAACTGAGGAAAATAGGTTACTTCCATTGGCAACAACATCCGGTTTCACCCGTCCGTCATCCGTTGGCCCCCAAGAGGAAAAACCTGTCATCCTAACACTCGCAGCATCATAGGGATCATCGGTAATAAAATCAATTGCACCAACGACCAGATTATTTTTAGCAACAACTTCGGTGGTTAAAGAGTCAAATCCCGTTCCTTCATTCCCATCTCTTGGTGGTGCAGACAGGATGCTATCCGAAACAAGATAATATCCGGCTCCGAAACTCGTCACGCCAGGAGGAGGAGAGGATAAAAACGTTACATAAGTGTTATTTCCTTGTAAATTAAAAAACCTTTCAGTCCGCTCGTTTCCAGCCGCCCAAACACTGAGAAATTTAGGATTATTGTAGAGAACTTGATCAATACTACGACTATAACTCGTATATTGACCAAACTTCCGATCTTCAGTACCTGACGTGCGATTCGCAAACCAAGTATCTACAAAGTCAATGCCCCAATCTAATCCAGTTGTCCATCCGGCAATATCTCCATAGGAATGATTGGAAGCCTCTAGTAAATAGGCATCAGCATTC
>JBMDYE010000177.1:0-3388 GCA_048595135.1 Planktothrix sp.
GTATGAGGATGTGAATAAAACGTTTATTGAAGATGCAGAAATGCAGAAGCGTTTAATGAACTTAAATCCTCATTCTTTCCGTAAGATTGTCAGCACGTTGTTAGAAGTGAATGGTCGCGGCTATTGGGAAACCAGCGAAGAGAATTTAGATCGTCTGCGCGAGTTATACCAAGAAGTTGAAGACCGTATTGAAGGGATCGAATAAAACCCCTTTCAACAATCCATAATCCCCTGTAGAGACGCGCCATGGCGCGTCTCTACCAGATTTAGGGAACACCACCGTAATATCTTATAAAAACCAATAATAAACAACGATGACATTATATAAAAATAAATATCGGATTGAATCTACACGATTACCCGATCATAATTATGCTGCCAATGGCTGGTACTTTGTCACCATTTGTACAAAGGATAAATTGTGTTTTTTTGGTGATATCGTTTCTGGTAATATTCAATTTTCTGCTATTGGTGAAATTGCTAATAAATTTTGGTCAGACATTCCGAATCATTTTCAGGATGTTTACCTAGATGCTTATATTATTATGCCTAATCATGTACATGGGATTATTGTTATTGAGCGATCGCATAACATAGAGACGTTTAACGGGGAGACGCGCCATGGAACGTCTCTACACAGGACGGATGAATCTAACAAATTTGCGCCATTAAAACGAGGTTCTTTACAAGCTATTATTAATGCTTATAAATCTTCTGTAACCCGTTGGTGTCGTAAAAATGGTTACGATAATTTCGCATTGCAACCCCGATTTTATGATCATATCATTCGAGATGAACAGGTATTAGCTAAAATTCAGGAATATATTATTAATAATCCGGCTAAGTGGAATCAAGATCAAGATAATCCTGTTAATTTGTGGATGTGATCAAATATAAGCAGATACTTTGGGTCAGGTTTACCAAATTTGGATTAACGAATACTGCTATTATTATAGAAATGTGCGATCGCTACTTAGTATTAACCGACGACTATCGAGGGTTGGGTTTATGTTCAATCTGAATCAAATTTTGGGAACCGCCGATCTCGTGTCAGATTTGGTCGGTAAAAAGGAACGCCAAGTCCGAAAAATTAAGTTTTTTCGCTACAAAGAAGGTAATCTCGGCATCGCGTTTTTTGATACTCAAACCATCCACGGTGAATATTGGATTGAAAATATCCCAGTTCCGGCTGAATATGAACCAATTTTTGAGGCGAGTGGGTTCGAGATCGGAACTAAATATGATGTTGTTTTGCTGGGGTTGCAGGCGTTTTCTGCGGACAAAAAAGTGTTGAGAACTCCCGCCATTCAGAAACGTCTGTTATCGGTTATTTTTGAGGCTTTAAAACCCTAGCCACCCCTCTAAAAAACCGGGTTTCTGGCTTAAGTTTTGCTATTAACAGAAAGATTAATTGAGAAACTCGGTTTCTGAGTCTCACCCACGCCTTCGAGAAACCGGGTTTCTGCAATAACCTTTGCTACTAACAGAAAGATTGGTTAAGAAACCGGGTTTCTGACCCCCAACAGCCATTTAAACCTTTAAAGATAACGATTCTTTTTTAATTGTTGCTGGATCTTGTTGTAGATTTCTAAACTCTGTTAATAAATCAAAGAAGTTTTTAAAAGCATCGGCTTCATCACTAGAATAAAGTAAAATAATTTTTGCCCAAGATGCAGAGGTATTTACCCCGAATTTACTTTGTAACCAAGGCTGAAATTGTGCAAATTCACTTTCTTGTTCGCTTTCAGGAAGTTGCATAGCTTCACAAGCGTATTGATAACCACACAAAAACATCAATAAATTATTAATATTAGGACTCCCAATATACATTCCCGGTTTTTGTTTAATTTTTTCGAGTAAGTCGTAGAGATCGGTCATCTTTTTTTCTCCAAAAATATTACAGTTAAAACTTTTCAATTTCTTCTATTATAAACTTTCCGCTTGGACAGTCGAAATCTGCAATCCACTGTTCTCTAGTTAATCCAAAAGTAGATAGGTTATCAAAGACTTTACCTCTTGCTTCAATCCCATAGTGCGTTCCATTTTGGGTAATGGATGTCTGACCCTTATCCCAACGTTGACTAACGATAAATAATCCTCGACCTATCAGTGTTATTTTCAAATGGATGCCATTAATTTGATTAGCTTTTAACCAGTGTTTGATTGCGATCGCACACTCTGCACATTCTAGTAATTTGTATCTTGAGATAATTTTAGCAATTTGTTGATAGATTTGTTCATCGGTAAATTGGAAATCATTGGACATTATTGGGAAATAAGAATCAAATAAATTATGTGTAAGCTTTATATGTTAAAGCTTACAGTTCTTGACGCGAGAGAAGAGACTAATCAACGAAGACGGTACACAATACACCCAAACCCACATATAGTCCACGCAATCCGAGCCAAACCACATCCCATCCTCATAAAACGGCTCTGTATGATCATCAAAGACCTTTAAAACGCCTCCTTGAGGGAGGTGGCCAATTGGTGCTGTCTGATTAAATTTTAGATCCTCCCAGTCTAACCACTCCTCCGCAAAACGCCAACCAACCTGATCACCAAACGAATCCAAGATTTTACTATCATAATTCTGGGTTCCTCCCAGACTTTGATAGATGCGCTTCTGTACCGTAAAGCCAAAGCGCCCATTGCTGTATCTTACCCAAAGTTGGTCAATCGTGTGTAAATCCTCACATGGAAAATTATCTATATCTTCTACTCTTAAGCATCCATCCTGTGTTCTTCCTGCTACTTCTAACATTATGTTAGCAGTTTGTTGATCAGCTTCTTTCCACTTTCTGGTTTTCAATAGTTGTTCTAATTGATAATAATTAACCCCTCTAGCTGACTTTAGTTCTATATCAGGTTGGGGTATTGGTTCAGGTGTTTGTAAGAATGTTGGTTTAACTGTTAATTGTAAAGCGTCTAAGACTGATCCACATTTTTGACAAAAATTTGTGCTTTTCGGGTTACGGTGGAGGCAATCAGGGTTAAGGCATTGACTCATGGTTAGTGTGGGAATGATGACATCCTAACTTAATCATAGCAGTAAATTATTTAGCTTGTACACACCTCCGAGAAACCGGGTTTCTTAATTTATCTTTCTATTAATAGCAAAGGTTATGGCAGAAACCCAGTTTCTGACCCCCACTACTTTTTCTGGTTCCCTGGCTCCAGTCTGAGAATACTATATTGAGGCTCTGCCTCTATTATTGATTGGTGGCTCTGCCACCTTGTAGCATTTCTAGGTAGAACCTAGAAACGAGGAAAAAGCCCCTCTCCTAATAGGGGAGGGGTTGGGGAGGGGTCAACTTATTTCAACCCATCAACTAACTGCGTTTTTGCACTTTCCAACGCTTCTTTTAACTTCGTTGCATCCCGACCG
>JBMDYE010000178.1:0-7046 GCA_048595135.1 Planktothrix sp.
GTCTTCTGTGTTGGGTTCGGTCAACTCTGGTTCAGACACAACATTAGTATTCACGGCTTCTGAGAAGAAATCTTCGTCTTCTGTGTTGGGTTCGGTCAACTCTGGTTCAGACACAACATTAGTATTCACGGCTTCTGAGAAGAAATCTTCGTCTAAAGCCTTTAAAGCAACGTCTTCCCTTTGTTGTACATCAAAACCATTTGCTTGTCCCACTGATTCGGCTTCAAATAAATCCCCCGTATCCCAGCTTTGTTCCTCCTCGTCGTTGACTGTTTCTTCCTCACTGGGTTCTTCATTCCAAAGGGTGGGAATTTCTTCTTCAGCGGTTAGCTCCTCCTCGGTTGGCTCAGAGTCGGAAACCACCATGGTCACGACTTCTTCTTCCTCGTTCTCATCTGATAAGTCTAGATCAGATGGCTGAGTGGGGGATAAGTTCCCAGGAGTTGTTTCTTCGGGTTCGGCTCCAAATAATAAATCAAGTTCGGAGACCGTTTCATCAAAACTCTCTGACTTAAGCAAGTCTGCTTCTATTGGGTTCGGATGCTCCTGAAGGGGTTGGGAAATTGCCGATTCTGTTTTTGGTTCTGAAACGGAATCTTCTAAATCTAAAGAAAACGCTAGTTCTTCTGCGGTTGGAAGGAAGGATGCTTCTAAGTCTAATAGGGAATCAACTTCAGCCGTTTGTTCAGGTTGAGCAAGATTCCCGTGTTCGATCTGGGTTTCCAGGGGTTCCAACGGTTCTAATGCCGTAGCAGGAGAACAATCTTCCTGATAGGTTTGTTTCGGAAATTCTATTCCTGCATAAGGTAATAGTTCCTCAGTCTGAAGGGTTTCGAGTTTGGGTGTCGGGGAAACCTTGGCGCGTGGTGTCTGAGCTAACGTCGGTGGGGAACTTAACGCTTCCTCAGCAGCGGTTAATTGTAAAGAAGACTGCAAATAGGAAGACGTTTCTTGTCCGACGTGTTGAGCCAATTGGTTCATCCAACTGGTAAACATGACTTCCCCTTGTTGACCTAAGCTGTGCATTCGTTCAATGCTTTGTCCAAGGGAGTCGGAATAGGTTTGCAGATTCCGTTGCAGTGCTTCAAAAATGACGCTTAAACTCGAATCCAACGTCATCAATAAATGATCCGATTGCGCTTGCAATTGTCGCATCTGTTCTAACCGTTGGGCGGGTGTGAGTCGGGTAGAGAGTTGCGAACTCGATGCACCTGTGCCATTTTGTTCCTCTGGTAAAGTGGCAAGAACCCCAGGAGGATTCGCTTCCGGTAATAAAATCGAATCTAAAAATCGAGTTTCAATATGGGATAGCGTTTCTGTAACATTTTGAATTAAAGTGTCTTCTAATCGCGCCATCAACTCTTGTAAAAACTCGCGACTGAGTTGTTGATACGGTTGCGGCTGAAGGGACACCAACGTTTGCGTTTTTCTCGCTTCTAACTGTTGAATTTCCTGCATCAAACTCCGATGTTCCTGACGCAGACGATCCACCTCATCTTGAAGCGGTTGCGTTAACTGAGTCCGCAAATACACCATTTCCCGCCGAATGGCTTGCCAAAGCGGTTCCCGTAGAGAGCCTGATAACGGCTGATTCGGCTCCATTGGGGTGATCCCGACCGATTCATCCGCTTCCTGTTCTAGGGTCATTAAATAACTGCGAACCCGCTCTAAAACTTGACGCGATCGCGTGATCGTTTCCCCAAAGACCACCCAAGGTAAGCGGAGACTCGGTTGGTTGAGAACTTCGTCAATTTCGGCAATCAGTGCCTGGATTTGATCCTTCTGAACATTCAAGGCTGAACCCTCTCGCTAAAATTCTTTCCAGAATAGCTGTTGCATTGATGCTATTGCGCTGCCTGAACCCAATGACGATTTAATGTTAAGGATTCCCTTTATTTAAGCATCTCTTATCTACATGATATGTTAGGCTTCAGAAGCACTCAAGTAGCTAGGTTAGGATTTTGGAGGGATAAGCTGAGGTGACTTGCCAATCAACAGGTTTAAATCTTGGCAAGTTTAACGGTATATTCGCCCAAATCACTCTAAAATATGGAAGTTACCTAGTAATAGGTTATTCCGGTTAGGGTGAATAAACATTGAATCTGAGTCATAGCAGTTGACGTTCCAGCCAGCAGGGACACAGTTAAGGGGAACCTAAGCCCTGTAAGCTAAATATAAAAAGCAAACCGTCAATGGTGTAGCTGAGTTGTGGGTTTAGTCTGTTACCAGTCTAGCCGATCAACCCCTCGCCAACTGCTCTAACGCTAGGAGGATGTTTTTAGGTGTTTTTCCACCTGGGGCTAATTACCTCTGGTCACCCTCGATTCAAAATCCGCCCGTTTAAAGCTACCCCAAAGCGCGCATTTATAGTAGTTATGACAGCCTCATGGAAGATCGGTATTTCTCCCGTGATCATCAATCTGATATCCACAAATTAATCCTCGCTACGCCTTTCTTTCAGGGGTTACCCCCAGAAGCGGCTGAAAAAGCGACATCTCATCTTGTGGGTCGGAACCATCCAGCCAACCAGGTCATTTTATTGGAGAATGACTGGGGGAGTTCTGTGTATTTTATTTTGGATGGATGGGTGAAAATACGCACCTACAATTTAGACGGTAAAGAGGTCACGCTGAACATCTTGGGTAAGGGTGAGCTATTTGGGGAAATGGCCGCTTTAGATGAAGTTCCTCGCTCTACGGATGTGATTACCTTAGCCCCTACCTTAATTGGCAATATGCCCGCTCAGGATTTTGTAGAATTAATCACAACGGAGCCTAAAGCTGGTGTCCGCCTAGCTCAACTGATGGGACGCCGTTTACGACAAGTGAATCGACGGCTCCGGTTACGTGAATCGGATAGTACCTCACGGGTCGCTGATATTTTGCTATTTCTAGCAGAAGGCCAAGGAAAAACCTCAGATTATGGAACCCAAATTCCTAATCTTCCCCATCGGGAGTTAAGTGGTTTAAGTGGACTCGCACGGGAAACGGTAACTCGTGTTCTCAGTAAACTAGAAAAGAAAGGATTAATTCATCGGGAACGAGACGTTTTAAGCATTCCTAATGTTGATGCCTTAGAACGTCTACTGATGTAATCAGTAATCAGTTTTATTATGAGTGATTTCTCCAGTACCAGTTCCGAGTTTTTTCCCCCGTCCAGTTCAGTCCCAGAAGAGACAAGCAATTGGGTAGACGGAGACGACTCTACCCCTACCTCCTCCAAATTCGATAACTCTCCCACCTCCCCGCCTTTCCCTTCTCCTTCCCGCTCCCATCTCAAATCCCTGATTCTGGTGGAAACCGCTTTTCTCGCGAGCGCCGCCAGTTTAATTTGGTTTGTCAATTATTATTTCCCCATGGGGCCAGTGCTACGGGTATTTTTCCCCTTACCAATGGCATTGCTGTATTTACGTTGGGGAAAACGGGCGGCAATTATGGGGGCTGTAGCTTCATTTTTATTATTATCCGTATTAATGGGGCCCACTCGCAGTATTGTCTTTTTAATTCCGTTTGGTTGGTTAGGGGTGGTATTAGGAGCCACTTGGAAACGACACGCTCCTTGGTGGGTTTCCATTGGTTTAGGAGCTTTAATTGCCGCTTTTGGTTTCTTTTTTAGATACTGGTTGCTCTCTATTCTCCTCGGTCGAGATCTCTGGGCTTATGCTACCGTTCAAATTACCGCCGTTGCTGAATGGTTATTTATTAAATTAGGAATTCTCGCTCAACCGGATTTAATCTTAGTACAAGCGATCGCCGTTCTCCTAATTTTAATCAACAGTATTGTTTATTTATTTGTTGTTCATCTTGTTACTTTACTCCTCTTTGATCGTCTCAACACCCCCATTCCTCGCCCCCCCAACTGGGTACAAGTTTTACTCGATTATGAAGGATGAGAAGGAATTAAGAATTAAGAATTAAGAATTAAGAGACTCAAGTAGCGTCCTGAGTGAAACGTAGGCGGAGCCTGTGCGTAGCACGTAAGGATCAGAATTAAGAATTAGGGAATAGAGAAGAAGCATTGATAACTGATAACTGATGACTGATGACTGGTGACTGGTGACTGTAAATGACTGTTAGAGTTTATACGCAATTAAAACAAGGTCAAAACTGGTTAGAGAATTATCAGGGTTGTCAACCCGTTTTTGCTTGTATTTTAGGATTTACTCAAACTTGTTTAATCCCTGGAATTTCTGCGGCTGGAGCTACCCCAGAAGACCGAAAATATACAGCCGTTGCTGATGCAGAATTTTTATACAACGGCTCCCAAACAACTCCTCAATATCCCTTACCTCCCCTACAAGCAGGGGCTTCTCCAGTGTTAATTTCCCGTGCTGTTTTAGAAGCATTGCAGTTTCCTTTATATTTATTTAATGCTGGATTACCCGTTACTCCTTCCGTCCCAACATTGGATTTAGGTGGCTCTCTTGCTTCCTGTTTAACGTCAGGTACAGCAATGAACTTAAATACTGTTAAACATCTATTTAATCAAGGATTAATTTGGGGAGAAAAATTAGCAACGGAAGCTAAAAATAGTTATGTGATTTTATCAGAATGCGTCGTGGGAGGAACAACAACGGCTTTAGCCATTTTATTAGGCTTAGGTGTTGCAGCCATTGGTAAAGTCAATAGTAGCCATCCGAATTGTAATCATTCTCAAAAATTAGCGATCGCCACCACAGGATTAAAAGCCGCCCGTCAAATGACAGGAAAAACTGATCAACAAAGTTTTGATCCGTTAGAATTAGTCGCTTCTGTGGGTGATCCGATGCAAATTGTTGTCGCCGGAATGGCGATCGCAGCCAGCCGAACAGTCGGAGTTTTGCTAGCGGGAGGAACCCAGATGTTAGCGGTTTATGCGTTATTAAAAGCGATCGCTACTCAATTCAATCTGCTCTGGTGTCCTGAAAATATTGTCGTCGGAACCACCCGTTGGGTCGCTGAAGATCCCACAGGCGACACCGTTGGACTGGCTGAAGCCGTAGGAACTGTCCCCTTATTCGCCACTCAACTTAATTTTGCCACCTCCCGTTATCCACAACTGAGAGTTTATGAACAAGGTTTTGTTAAGGAAGGGGTGGGGGCGGGAGGGGCTGCGATCGCCTCTAATCTGGCTCTGGGCTGGAACAACCAGCAACTCCTCAACGCCATTGAAAGCCTTGCTGCCCAGATGTCCTCCTAAATTTTTTAACATTAATGTAAATTTATGCTATGATCGAGTTTGTCTAAAAAGCGGACGTGGCGGAATTGGCAGACGCGCTAGATTTAGGTTCTAGTGCCGTAAGGCGTAAGAGTTCAAGTCTCTTCGTCCGCATCAAAAATAACAGGATAGAAAACACGGAAGTTCAACTCTAGTTTGAGGTTCCGTGTTTTTTGACGTTTGCTCGCTTTTAATATATTAGTTAAGCTAATATAAATTTTAATTGATTTAATAAAAGAGTTATCAAACAGCCCTTGCCGAGTTCGGATATTTTGTTAATATAACTATATGGTTATTTAAAAAGATAACCATTCATCGAACCTTGAAAAATACATACGCAATACATCACTGCAATGACAACAACTCTTCAACAGCACGCCAGTGCTAACTTATGGGAGCGGTTTTGTAACTGGATCACCAGTACCGAAAATCGCCTGTATATCGGCTGGTTTGGGGTTTTGATGATTCCGACCCTCCTCACAGCAACGATCTGTTTTGTGCTAGCCTTTGTTGCCGCGCCTCCCGTCGATATTGATGGGATTCGCGAACCTGTATCTGGTTCTTTGTTCTACGGCAATAACATCATCACCGCTGCGGTCGTACCCAGTTCCAACGCCATTGGGCTACATTTCTATCCCATCTGGGAAGCCGCCAACATGGATGAATGGCTTTATAACGGTGGCCCCTACCAACTGATTGTCTTTCACTTCCTGATCGGTATCTTCTGCTACATGGGTCGGGAGTGGGAACTGTCTTATCGCTTAGGAATGCGTCCTTGGATTGCCGTTGCCTATAGCGCTCCTGTCGCGGCGGCGACTGCGGTACTTCTGGTCTATTCCATCGGTCAAGGTTCCTTTTCAGATGGTTTACCGTTAGGCATTTCCGGCACATTTAACTTTATGTTGGTGTTGCAAGCGGAACATAACGTTTTAATGCACCCCTTGCACATGGTAGGTGTTATTGGTGTGTTTGGTGGAGCCTTGTTCTGTGCAATGCACGGTTCCTTAGTGACGTCTTCTTTAGTCCGGGAAACCACCGAAATTGAAAGCCAAAACCGAGGCTATCACTTTGGTCAAGAACAGGAAACCTATAATATCGTTGCGGCTCACGGCTACTTCGGACGTTTAATCTTCCAGTATGCCAGTTTCAATAACAGTCGATCCTTACACTTTTTGTTAGGAGCTTGGCCTGTGGTTGGAATTTGGTGTGCATCCCTGGCGGTTGCTTGCTTTGCCTTTAATCTAAATGGCTTTAACTTTAACCAGTCCGTCTTAGATGCCGAAGGTCGTGTGTTGAATACTTGGGCTGATGTGATTAACCGCGCTAACTTAGGCATTGAAGCGATGCACGAACGCAACGTTCACAACTTCCCCCTAGACTTAGCGAGTGGTGCATCGATTCCGGTTGCTTTAGTTGCTCCTCAAGTTAATAGTTAATCTTTGAAGGCTTTACAGCCACCAGTCACCAGTCGGACATATCACCAGTTAGAAGAAGCAGGAGGATCTGGGAATCTGGGGAATAAATTTATTATCTATTCCCTGTTCCCTATTCCCTGTCCCCTGTTCCCTATTGCATAAAATTTACTTATACTTAAGTTTAATAAAAATTAACTGAGAAACCCTTTACAATCAGAAACATTTAGTTAATACTAGAGACATCGGTAGAGATAACTCAACCGACGTACCTCGAAAAATACATACGCAATACATAACCATGACAACGACCATTCAGCAGCGCGAGAGCGCTTCTCTGTGGGAACGGTTTTGTAACTGGGTCACCTCCACCAACAACCGCATCTATATCGGTTGGTTCGGTGTTCTGATGATCCCCACATTACTGACCGCCACCAT
>JBMDYE010000179.1:0-42044 GCA_048595135.1 Planktothrix sp.
GCCGGAAGCGTCCATAACATTAACATCCCGATCACGAGTTTCCATTTGAATCCCATTGTTAATTCTCCTGCATCCTGATGGCCAGATTTTAGCATTCTGTGCCATAACCCCTCTGTTGGGTCTCTATCCAATGGTAGAAAATACAGTCACCAGTCATCAGTCATCAGTCATCAGTTATCAATGCTTCTTCCCTATTCCCTATTCCTTATTCCTTATTCCCTATTCCCTATTCCCTAATTCTGACTCCTGACTTCTCTTGTTAATTCTTCACTTCTAGTGCTTCGCAAATGGGAATTTCGACGATAAATTCAGAGCCTTGACCTAATTCAGAATGACAAAATAAACGTCCGTGATGAGTATCCTCAACGATTTTTCGGCTGATAGCTAACCCTAGACCTGTACCTTTTCCGACAGCTTTTGTCGTGAATAGATAATCAAAAGCACAATTTTTAGTGGCTTCATTCATTCCCGTTCCATTATCTTTCACAGAAATAGCAACGGCTCGACTATTGCAAACAATAGATGTGCTAATTATAATTTGATTCGGAAATTGAATTAACTCTTGATAAGGCTTTCCAATACTGAATTCATTTAAGGCATCAATCGCATTGGTAATTAAATTCATAAAAACTTGATTGAGTTGACCCGGATAGCATTCAACCAAAGGTAATTGACCATAATTTTTAATAATTTTAATTTCAGGACGGTGATCCGTTGCTTTTAATAAATGCTTAATAATTAACAACGTACTTTCTAACCCATCATGAATATTAAAGGGAACTTTAGCGGTGGTATCACTGCGCGAAAACGTTCTCAAACTGGTGCTAATATTGCAAATCCGTTCCGTTCCCAATTTCATCGAAGAAATTAATTTAGGAAGATCCTCAATCAGATAATTCAAATCAATATTTTCAGCATCATCTTTAATCTGATTTGGGGGATGGGGATAATAAGCTTGATACAGTTTTAAATGATGAATTAAATCACTAACATAAATAGTAGCATGATTCAAATTGCCAGCAATAAAATTAATCGGGTTATTAATTTCATGGGCGACTCCGGCAATTAAATGTCCTAAAGTTGACATTTTTTCGCTCTGTACCAATTGCATTTGAGATTGTTTTAAATCTTCTAACGCTTGAGACAAAGCCGTTGTTCGTTCAAAAACTCGATCTTCTAATTCCTGATTTTTTTCTAATAATTGTTGGGTTAAAGAACTTAATTTTAAATGAATTTTTAACCGAGCAATAACTTCTTCTGCTTGAAAAGGTTTTGTAATATAATCAACTGCCCCAATTGATAGGCCACGAACTTTTTCTAATTTATCGGATAAAGCGGTCATAAAAATCACTGGAATATCTTGAGTTTGGGGATTACTTTTCAGTTGCTTACAGATTTCAAAGCCATCTTTCCCCGGCATCATGATATCTAATAAAATAATATCTGGCTGTTCAATCTCAGCCAGTTTAATTGCTTCTTGACCATGAGTAGCAATTAAAATTTTCCATCCACAGTTCTCAATAAAGCCCGACAACAAATTTAGATTTGTTGGACTATCATCCACTAAGAGGATCGCCGCGTCTTCTAATGAGTTGGAGTTCATATTTTAGTTGGGCCTGTGATTTATGGATCAATAAGGATTGTTCCAGCAGTAATAAAGTCTTTATCTCAACTCAACCCTAATATAAATGCTAACTCCAGTAGAACCGATTCCGATCTCCTCTCAATCTGGATCAGTAATTTTCCTTTGGATGTCTGGGGTTGTTCTCAATCGTCAGTTCCCTGAGCTACTCTACTGGGTGGTTTAATTGTATCCCTCAAAACATTTTCTCAGCAGTGATAGCTATCACAGGGAAACAGTCAGAATCAGTTCTAGAGAGACAGTTGCTTGTTTTTCCCTTGAAAAAATAATAGGGCTTAGAGGCAGGATCGCTGCGGTTAGTTATTCTATTTTATTTTAAAATATATTAAGAAATATAAACTTGTTGGGAGCAATCCGGGTGAAACGAGGCAAACAGAACAAACGGGTGATCGTCATTGGTGCGGGAATTGGAGGATTAACCGCTGCTGCCTTATTAGCCCATCGAGGTTATTCTGTTCTAATCTTAGACCAAGCGATTGTTCCGGGGGGATGCGCCTCCACCTTTCAACGACGGGGGTTTACCTTTGATGTCGGCGCAACTCAAGTGGCGGGACTCGAACCCGGCGGCATTCATCACCGCATTTTTAGCGAATTAAACATTGAACCCCCCGCCGCCACCCCCTGTGATCCCGCTTGTGCGGTCTTTTTACCCGGTGAAACCGAGCCGATCAATGTGTGGCGAGATCCCGCCAAATGGCAACAAGAACGACAACGCCAGTTTCCAGGGAGTGAACCCTTTTGGCAATTAATGGCAGCTTTATTTGCCGCCAGTTGGCGATTTCAGTCCCGTGACCCGGTTTTACCCCCCCGCAATCTTTGGGATTTTGTCCAACTCCTGCAAGCAGTTCGTCCCGACACCTTAATAACAGTTCCATTCACCTTGATGACGGTGGGAGATGCGTTACGACTTTGTAATTTAGATCACAACATTCGCCTCAAAACTTTTTTAGACTTACAACTGAAACTTTACTCTCAAGTCGGTGCAGAAGAAACCGCTTTGCTCTATGCAGCAACAGCCTTAGGTGTGTCCCAACAACCCAGAGGACTGTACCATCTGCAAGGGAGTATGCAAACACTCAGTGATTGTTTGGTTGCTGCTTTAGAACGGGATCAGGGCAAGCTGTTGATGCGCCATACCGTTGAAGCGATTGAGACGTCCAAGGGTAAAGTGACCGGAGTCCGCATTAGAAATCAAAAAACTGGATCAGTCTGGTTTGAAGCGGCGGATCAGGTGGTTGCCAATGTCACAGTCCAAAATTTAGTTCAGTTATTAGGGAAGACTTCTCAAAACCCTGGTTTTCCGTTATCTGGGTCGAGGTATCAACACAAAGTTGATCACTTACCCCCTGCTTCGGGTGCATTTGTGATTTATTTAGGGGTCGAACAAGCCGCCATTCCCACCGGATGTCCTCCCCATTTACAATTTCTCTATGATTATCAAGGAGAAATCGGGGAAAATAATTCTTTATTTGTATCGGTCAGTCATCCAGGGGATGGTCGGGCGCCTGAAGGGAAAGCTACGATCATTGCTTCTAGTTTTACCGATCCAAAACAATGGTGGAATACGGATGATTATCAAGGGTTAAAAGAAACGTATACAAACGTTGCGATCGCTCGTTTAAAAACTTACTTTCAATTAACACCTGAAACGATTATTCATCAAGAAGCGGCAACACCCCAAACCTTTGCTCGTTACACGGCTCGTGAGCAGGGAATTGTTGGGGGGATTGGTCAACGGATTTCTACCTTTGGCCCCTTTGGATTTGCCAATCGTACCCCCATTAAAAACTTATGGCTGGTTGGAGATTCCACTCATCCGGGAGAAGGAACCGCAGGCGTATCTTACTCAGCCTTAACAGTGGTTCGGCAAATCGAAGCAGATATTCAGTCTTAAGAAGGATGCTTATTTCAACTTGAACGATGAATTTTGTAAAGTTTTCGTGAAAACCCATAGTCAAATCTATAGACTCCCGTTATGATTGGGATTAAGTAGAGACTGCATCTATACTTTTGATAGGTTTAATATATTTTAGCCGAATTAATCAGATTAACTAGACTTGATCAGTTGGATTGCACGTCCATGCAGAGGAATTATCTCAATAATGAAACATCAAAAACAGGTGGTTATGATCGGCCCTTCCCTCAATGAAAAGGGTGGGATGGGAAGTGTCCAAAAGCTAATTTGTAACACCTCTTCCGAGCCATTTAAAATTACCCATATTTCCACTTGGAACGTCGAGAAAGGTCAAACTTCTAAGTGGTACAAAATCCAAGTGTTTACAATGGCATTTTTCACCTTTCTTGGCTATTTGCTTCAAGGGAAAGTTGACTTAGTTCACCTCCATATTTCTGAACGGGGCAGTATTATCCGGAAAGGAATGATCGCATTAGTTTGTATAGCCACCGGGAAACCCTTTATTCTCCATGCTCACGGATGTGAATTTCACATTTTTTATGACAATCTCCCTAAGCTGGCTCAACAATTAATTAGTTCAATATTCCGGCGAGCTAACTATCTGATTGCCTTATCGGAAAGCTGGAAACAATATTATGTGGAAACCTGTGGCTTAAGTGCCAAACAAGTCCTTATTCTCAAAAACCCTGTTGAGCTTCCCACCCTGTCGAAGAAAGCACCCAGATCGCAGAAACTCAAGCTGGCATTTCTCGGAAAAATTAATGAACGGAAAGGAATTTACGATTTACTCAAAGCCGTTGCTAATTTAGATCCCCCTGATCGGCAAAAGATTGAGTTGGTTCTGGCGGGCACTGGAGAAGAAGAACAAGTTCAAGAACTGGCAACCCGGTTAGGGATTCGAGAACTCATTTCCTTTCCTGGTTGGATTAATGACCAACAACGAAATCAACTGCTAGCTGAGAGCGACGTGTTTATCCTTCCTTCTTACAATGAAGGATTACCGATGGCAATTTTAGAAGCGATGAGTTGGGCATTACCGATTATCACAACCCCGGTTGGTGGCATTCCTGAAGTGATCATCGATAAAGAAACAGGCTTGCTAGTGACTCCAGGCGACATTGAACAGCTATCTCAAGCTTTACAATCGTTGATTAATCAACCGGCTTTAAGAGCAGATTTGGGTCAAGCTGCCCGCAAAAAAGTAGAACCCCTGAGTATGGAACACTATGGTGTTACTCTATTTGAAATCTATGGTAACATTCTGGCACCCAAGTCCTCTATTCCCTTAGATAGATTTGTTCTCGAACCTGATTGGGTGGACAACCAGACAATGTAAGAAAAATTCGATTAAGATCAGGGTAAACACTAAAATTCATTTAATGCTCAGGTTGCTTTTTTCAAATGGGTTTAAAATTAGCTGAATAAAGCGATTGCGGAGAAGAGTGCATCCTGAGCATTGATTGGCTAACAGGGAACCCATTAACGATTTATGGAACCACAAGAGTATCCAGTAGAAGATATTGATTTTATTAAATATTGGCTGATTCTGAAACGTCATTGGTTGCGGGGTACCGCCATTGCTTGCCTAGCCGTTATAGCCGCCCTATATTCAGCGAGTAAAACGGAAAAAGAATTTTCAGCCTACGGAAAACTTCGTTTAAAGAAACAGAGCGCCACCTCAGCCTTAGTCACCGAGGCGGGAGAGAAAATTGGCACATTGGATAGCCTGAGTATGAAAAATACTCCCCTTGATACGGAAGCGGAAGTGATTCGGTCTGCACCGATTGTTAATCAAGTGATTCAAGAATTAAACCTAAAAACAGAAGAAGGAGACCCGGTTACCTACGAAAATTTCGTGAAAAAATTAGGGGTATCTGGCGTCTCAGGAACCGATATTTTAGGAATTTCTTATGAACACGCTGAACCGAAAGAAGCGGTCAGAATTGTCAATAAAGTGATGGAGCTTTATATTGAGAATAATATTTTGGTCAATCGCGCCGAAGCCGCAGCCGCCCGTAAATTTATTAACGAACAGTTACCGAAAAAAGAACAACAACTCAAAGATGCAGAAACAGCTTTACGAAACTTTAAAGAGCAAAACAATATTATCGACATACAGCAAGAAGCGTCATCAATTGTGGGTTCAATTAAAGAATTAGACACCAAAATCGAGCAAATTCAAGGTTCCCTCGCTAGAATTAATAGTCAAATTACAGAATCCCAGAACAAATTAAACCTGAATTCCCAAGAAGCGATCGCTCGAAGTGCGTTAATGGCGTCTCCTGGGGTGCAAGAAGTAGAGACAAAACTAAATGAAGTTGAAGATCAACTCGCCAGCTTAAAAACTCGATTTTTAGACACTAGCCCCGAAGTCATTAGTTTAGAAAATGAAAAACTCGCCCTAGAAGCTCTACTGAAAGAGCGAGTCCAAAAAGTGTTAGGGACAACAGAACTGCCTCCGGGTGGATTACAAAGTGGAAGCTTAGAAGCGGGTTTAGCGGATAAGTTAGTAGGCTACGAGTTGGAAAAAGAAGGGTTACTCAAAGAATTGGAGGTGTTGAAAGCAACTCAACAAGAGCAAGCGCAACGAGCCTCACTGTTACCTCAGTTACAACAAACCCAAGGAACTTTAGAACGGCAGCTTAAAGTCGCTCAGGACACCTATGATATTCTGATCAGTCGTCTGCAACAGGTTAGTATTGCCGAAAACCAAAACGTGGGTAATGCTCAAATTATTAGCCAAGCCATTGCTTCTCCCTTTCCGGTGTCCAGCAATAAGAAAGTCATTGTGGGTGGGGGTGTAGTGGCGGGCGTGATGTTGTATGTTGTGACCGCCTTTTTCTCAGAATTAATGGACCCCACCATTAAAACGTTGAAAGAAATTCGCCAGTTATTTAATCGCTATACGTTATTAGCCATGATTCCTGCCGCCAAGCGCAGAATGAGATGGGCGGGAATCAAAATTGAACGCACCACTTCAGATCTTCCGGTCTTGGATGAACCCCATTCTATTATTAGTGAATCCTACCGGATGCTGCAAGCCAACTTGAATTTTATTAGCCCCGACCAAGAACTGAAAGTGATTGTGGTCACCAGTGCGGTTTCTCAAGAAGGGAAATCTAAAGTTTCCGCCAATTTAGCCGCCGCCATGGCCCAACTCGGAAAACAAGTGTTACTGATTGATGCCGATTTACGCCATCCTCGCCAACATCATCTTTGGGATTTAACTTATGAACTCAACCCCAAAGGATTAAGTGATGTCATCGCCAACCAAGCGGGCTGGGAATGGGCCGTTAGAACGGTGATGACTAATTTAGATGTGCTTCCCGCAGGCGCGATTCCCCCGAATTCGTTAGCACTATTGGGTTCTAAACGGATGAGTTTCTTGATCGAAGATTTTAGAAAAGCCTATGATTTTGTGATCTTTGATACTCCCTCTTTGCTATTGGTTGCGGATGCTTTAACCTTAAGTAAGGTCACGGATGGAATTCTCTTGGTTGTCCGACCGGGAAGTATCGACACGGTAAGTGCTACAGCAGCGAGAGAACTGTTAATCAAATCGGGTCAAAATGTCCTCGGTTTAGTAGTGAATGATCTGAATATCGAAAATGAACCGGATAGTTATTTCCACCATGCCAAAGATTACTCCTATTCTGAAAAAAAACAGCCCAAACTGCCCCGATTTAAAGCTAAAAAATAATGCTTTTCTGCTGGGCAGCTATTCACCCTATTAATCATTATTAAGGCAAGAAATGCTCAATCGAGTCATTACAGCAATTAAAAAAAAACTGAACCCTGATCAACTCAAGATCGTAACGAATATTGTCTGGCTGTTGGGGGAACGAGCTTTCCGAATGGGGGTCGGCTTTTTTTTACTAGCCTGGACAGCCCGTTATTTAGGAGCAGGTGAGTTTGGCGTTTTGAACTACGCCCTTGCCTTTTCTGCCCTCTTCACCCCGTTGAATCAACTCGCCTCCGATCAAATTATCTTTCGGGATTTAGTGACTCATCCTGAACAGAAAGAAGAAATTTTAGGAACCGCATTTTTTATCAAATCGATGACGGGCGTTGCTGTATTTTGTCTAGCCAGTTCATCGATTTTCTTCTTGCAAGCCAATGATCTTTTAACTTGTAAAATGGTGATCATTATCAGCACCGGATCAGTGCTGAGTGGCTTTAGTATTATTGAAGGATGGTTCCAATCTCAAGTTGAATTAAAATATACAATTTCAGCGAGAAATATTACATTTATTATTGCAACAATAGCACGGATTATTTTATTTGAATTACAAGCTCCCGTCATTTACTTTGCGGTGTTAGTTGTGATTGAAAGTGCTTTGAATATGTTAGGATTTATCATCGTTTATAAAATAACCGGACAAAATATTTTCGCTTGGCGAGGAAATTGGCAACGGGCTAAAAAATTAATGAAAATTAGTTTTCCCTTAATTTTTTCAACTTTAGCCATTGTTCTTTATATGCGGATTGATCAAGTGATGTTAGGACAACTTTCCACTCCGGCGGAAGTGGGGATTTATTCGGCTGCTGTCAGACTTTCAGAAATTTGGCCTTTTGCTTCCACGGCTATTGTTAAATCCATTGCTCCTTCTATTATTGCTGCCAAAAAAGAGAGTGAAGACCTCTACTACGCCAAAATCCAAAAACTCTGTAACTCCCAAGCATTATTGGTTTATATTATTGCCATTCCGATGACATTTTTATCAACTCCCTTGGTTTCACTGGTTTTCGGGAAAGAATTTGCTCCGGCTGGGCCTGTATTAGCGATTCATATTTGGTCTTCAATGTTTCTGTTTTTAGGGTATGTCAAAGAAGTCTGGATTACCACGGAAGAATTAACAGAGTTTGCCTTTATTTTTACCATGATTGGTGCTATTATGAATGTGATCTTGAATGCTTGGTTAATTCCACCTTATCAATCCATTGGGGCTGCTATTGCAACGGTGATTTCCTATGGTTGCGCTGATTATGTTGCCTGTTTCCTATATCCACCCGCCCGTAAGTTTGGTTTTATTATGACACAAGCGATGAGTTTAAATTTAATTAAGTTTAGAAAAACTTAAAGCTTAAAACTTCAGCAAGTTAGCCTAAAATCAAGTAGCTTATTTTAGCAATCAACCCTGAATTGATATCAGGTTATCTTGATGATTCAGACTGTTTAAAAATGAATCTGTTCTGTGAATTTGAGAAAAAATATATAAAGTTTAGTATTCTATAGGGGTCAACTCAAAATAAAACTAAGTTGAGGAAAAAATTGTGTCTAGTCACCAACCCTTAGTTAGTATTTTAATTAATAACTACAACTATGGCGGTTTTATTGCAGAAGCAATTGAAAGTGCTTTAAACCAAACCTATCCCCACCTGGAAATCATTGTTGTTGATGATGGATCAACGGACAATTCCCGTGACATTATCAAAAATTATCAGGGAAAAATTATTCCGATTTTTAAAGAAAATGGGGGTCAAGCCTCTGCTTTTAATGTGGGGTTTGCGGCGAGTCAAGGGGACATTATCTGTTTTTTAGATGCGGATGATTTGTTTGTCCCTGAAAAAATAGCAGAGACGGTTGAAATGTTTAATCAATATCCTCAAACCGACTGGTTCTTTCACCCCTTAGAATATTTAGGACAAGATCTTGATTCTACCCCAGTGGAAACCGATCCCGCCTCAACCCGAATTTATGATTTGCGACATTCAATTGAGCAAGGTAAACTAAAAGGAAGTTTTCCGTTTGGAACCGCAACTTCAGGGATTTGTTTTAAGCGATCGCTGCTCAACAAAATCCTACCCATGCCAGAAGCCATTAGAATTACCAGTGATGATTATATCAAATACGTGGCTTTAGGCTTAAGTCCGGGTTGTGTTTGCCTGAGAAAACTTGCCATTCAGAGAATTCATGGCAATAATGCTTATACATTCCAAAAAGGGAAAATCGTCTTAGTCATCAAAATTCAATTCTTAACGGCTGATGCGATCAAAACCAATTTTCCAGCTTTCCGTCAATTTGCTGACAATCTAGTCAGCTTAGGAATGAATTTATCTTGGAAGTATCAGGGAAACAGTTTAGAAAACAACGATTTACTCAAACAGTATTTAGCATCTACTCCGCTTTTACAACAAATAAAAATCTATGCTAAAGCCATGTATTACTCCCTCAAACGATAAACAATCCTGCTTTCACAAATCGAGAATTCACTCAATTTCTTGTATTCATTCAATTTTCGGTTAACAAGTTCCTTCCTGGCAACTTATGAATCCCTACCTCAAGTTTTTTGAAAGCCGATTTGTCATTTTTGGCTACATTTTTTTAACCGGAATGTTGCGCCTTGCCAGTTTTGTCACCAATCCCGATCCCTCCGAGGATGTCGTCAATATCCCTAATCCTTACGATAAGTTTTCTTCCCTATTCCAACAATTTGTTTATTTAACGTCGTTATTATTATTAATTGCCCGAAAGAAAGGTTCAGTCCGTACCTTGATTCGAGATCCGTTAATTTGGACATTACCCTTAATGGCACTGCTGTCCTTTTTGTGGTCAGATTTTCCGCCCAATTCTAAACGCAGGGCGATCACCACCATCCAAACGAGCTATTTTGGCTTGTATGTTGCCTCTCGTTTTACCCTCAGACAGCAACTTCAGATGTTAGGCTGGGCCTTCGGAATCATTACGATTTTCTCCTTTCTATTTTGCCTTGCTTTTCCAGGAACCGGGATCGAATCGGGAGCCAATCCAGGGGCTTGGCGGGGGCCGTTTACCCAGAAAAACATCCTCGCCCGATTTATGGTTTTGAGTACAATTGTTTTCTTACTATTAGCCTTAGATAATCCCAAATATCCTAAAATCAGTTGGGGGTTATTTGGCTTTTCTTTATTAATGGTTTTATTAACCGGATCAAAAACCGCTTTATTATTATGCTTGATGGTCATCGTTCTGCTTCCCTTTTATAAAATGTTACGGAAGAAAGACACCCTGATTATTCCCGTCGTGATCTTGAGTATCTTAATTGGCAGTAGTATCGCCATTTATGTAACGAATAACTGGGTTGAGATTTTAGCAGCTTTAGGACGTGATCCCAGCCTCAGCGGCAGGACAAGCTTATGGGAATTAGCCTTAGAACAAATTGAAAAACGCTTTTGGCTAGGATATGGCTACCAATCTTTCTGGCTGGATGGCGGGGGGGCAAAAATCATCTGGTCGCAAGAAGGATATAAACCGCCCCATGCTCATAATGGCTTTATTAATATTTCCTTAGAGTTGGGCGTGTTGGGTTTAACTTTATTTTTACTGGTTATTATTAGCAGTTATCTTCGTAGTATTGTTTGGTTACGCACTCATCATGCCACCGTGGACTTGTTGCCAATTTATTATCTAACGTTCTTTTTTATGTATAACCATAGTGAAAGTACGATTATTGAAGCCAACTCTCTTTTCTGGGCTTTATTAGTGTCAATTTCCCTGTCAATGAAGCGAACTCGCTCCATCCGTTATCCAGACCTACCAACCCAGCTTCCTGAAAAAATTGCTTTGCAACCTCACTCCCAACCCCACTCCGAATAATTCCTCCTGAATTCTTGTTGACCCTCGTTAAAATGCTCATTTTAAACTTCAAGATTTATGACAGATATTGCAATTTTTTTAATGGATCTCGGTGGGGGGGGTGCGGAACGAGTCATGATCAATTTAGGTCAAGGATTTGCAGAACGAAACTTAAACGTTGATCTGGTGTTAGTGAAAGCAGAAGGCCCCTATTTATCGCAAATTTATCCCCAGATTAACGTTATTACCCTCAACAAACCCCGCTTAATTTCCAGTCTGCCCAGTTTAGTCAATTATTTAAAACAAAAACAACCGAAAATTTTACTATCTGCCTTAGAAGATACAAATTTTGTTGCCTTGATCGCGAGAAAATTAGCAGGAGTTTCTACCCAAGTCGCCGTGACAGTTCATAATCATCTTGCCCGTGAATCGAAAAATGCCACTCAACTCAAACGACGGTTAACTCCCCAGTTAGTCCCCTTATTTTACCCCAGGGCAGATTATGTAATTGGCGTTTCTAAAGGAGTGGCGGATAATCTCATTGAATTAGGGGTTCCTGCCAACAAAGTTCATTTTATTTATAATCCGATTCTCAGTTCTGAATTGTTGGAAAAACAACAAGAACCCATTGATCATCCTGCTTTTTTACCCGATCAACCTCCGGTTATTTTGGGGGTAGGACGGTTAACCAAACAAAAAGATTTTTCGACCTTAGTTAAAGCGTTTGCCCTTGTTCGTCAACAGCGAGAGGCAAAGCTGATGATTTTAGGAGAAGGAAGTGAAAAAGCCGAATTAGAACGGTTGATTCAAGAACTAGGGTTAACAGCAGAAGATGTTTTATTTCCTGGATTTGTCTCTAATCCCTATGCGTATATGGCTCATTCTGCTATGTTGGTATTGTCTTCCGCTTGGGAAGGATTTGGAAATGTATTAGTTGAAGCAATGGCGGCAGGAACGCCTGTTGTTTCTACTGATTGTGAAAGTGGGCCGGCTGAAATTTTAGCGGATGGGAAATACGGCCCTTTAGTTCCTGTTGGTAATATTGAAGCGATGGCTCAAGCAATTCAGGCTGTTTTTGATGACCCCATCGATTCACAAACTCTCCAAGCAAGAGCTAATCTATTTTCCATTGACCAATCGGTTAATCAATATCAAAAGTTATTTCAACAAATGCCCCATTAAAGCTTAATATTCTAGGAGAAACTCAACGATGATTGTTTTTATCATTCCTGTCAAAAGTAAACAAGTCGCCACATCTTGGCCGGATTTATGTAAACTATTTGAGCGATCGCTGCGGGCTGTCTGTAACCAAACCTCACCGGATTTTAAAGTCATTGTAGTTTGTAACGAAAAACCCACCACTTCCTTTGACCATCCGAATGTGGAATATCTCTGCGTTGATTTTCCCCCCCCCGGAGAATCCTATGGCGCTAAAGTGGATGACCGCGCAAAACGGGTTGTGGCGGGATTATTTGCCGTTAAAGATTTACAACCCTCCCATGTTATGTCCGTTGATGCTGATGATTGTATTAGCCGCAATATCGCTGCGTTTGTAAATGAAAATCCGGAGCGAAATGGGTGGTATGTCGATCAAGGTTACGAATATGATGAAGGCAGTTCTAAAATCGCTGTTAGAAAAGAAGGATTTTATAAAATCTGTGGAACTTGCAATATTGTTAATTATCGCTTATTTAGCTTACCTGAAAAAATGGTGCCTTATGATCAATTAACCGGTTTTGATCGCTTTTTAGGAGGGCATCCCCTCGCGAAACCTGATTTAGCAGAACGGGGAACTCCTTTAGATCCTTTACCGTTTCCAGGCGTTGTTTTTGTTCGGGATCAAGCCGGAGAAAGTGTCTCCATGCAAGAATCATTTTTTGAAAAATGGAAGCGCAATCCGAAAGAAACGTTAAGAGGGGTTAAAAAAAGACTACTAGCTCCATTTAAAGAACAGGTTTTAACAGATCAAATTCGAGAAGAATTTGGGTTATATTCCTTAAGGTAATGAGTTTAAGGCTCCTATTTGCTCAAAGTAAAAACTAATTTTGAATAGCCATCGGGGGTCTAAATGTTAGCCTAAACGGATAGTTTTCCCCCGACTCAACACAAAATAAACGTTAGGAGATTACGGAAATGCTCGTTTTTATTATTCCTTTAAAAAGTGCCAAACTTTCTAGTTCTTGGGAACGAGTTTGCCAGCTATTAGAACGAACCGTCAAATCAACTTGTAATCAAACCTCATCTAATTTTAAAGTCCTAATTGTTTGCAATGAAAAACCCGAATTATCTTTCGTTGATCCAAGAGTTAGTTGTTTGAGTGTTGATTTACCGCTCCCTAGTGATTATGAGGGTAAAGAAAAAGATAAAATGTGTAAAATGTTGTTGGGATTGAGAGAAGCGTTTAGTCTGAATCCTTCCCATGTTATGTTTGTCGATGCCGATGATTGTGTCAGTAACCGTTTAGTTGAATTTGTTGATCAAAATATTGATAAAAATGGTTGGTTTATTGGCAAAGGATATGAATATCGAGAAGATATTCAACAACTCAAATATAGAGGCAAAGGACTCCATTTAAGAACCAACACCAGTCATATTATTAAAATTGATTTACTCGCATCTGATCTGAATATTAAGCTAGAGGAGGTGAAACGAGAAAACTATATTTTAAACCATCGGGATACTGCCAATATTTTAAAAAGCCGAGGTACACCCCTAGAAGAATTACCGTTTCCAGGAATGGTTTATATTACTGATAATGGAGAAAATATTTGGTGGAATCAAGCTCAAATTTCAGAATGGGCAAAAGATTATAGTTTGAAAGATCGGTTGAAAGTTTATCTGGGTAAAGCTTATCAAAAACTGATTACTCGACCTTTGACCCCAGCAATTCAAGAAGAGTTTTATCTATTCAGTCATCAGTAATTAGTAATCCCTTCTTAATTCTTATCTCTCGTCCCCATTTCTCCCCCTTCCTATCGCCTATTTTCTGTTCCTATTCAATTGAGCCGATGTTAGAGAAATATAGAGCCGATATTGATCGATATGTTGTTACCCAGAAGAGATCTTGGTTATATGTAACCCTAACCCAACAAGGCTTATGGGCTTTAGCTGAATATCGGTTTAGTCACTGGGTCAGAACCGAAGTTAAACTTCCTGTTTTTAAACAAATTTTTAAGACTTTTAGCTTTATTTGGCACAAAATCATTGAGATTACAACCGGAATTGATATTCCGAGTAACACCCAAATTGGTTCCGGATTCTATATTGGTCATTTTGGGGGAATTATTATTAATGAGGAGGTTAAAATTGGCGAAAATTGTAATATTAGTCAAGGGGTAACCATTGGTGTTGGGGGTAGAGGCGAAAATTCCGGTTGTCCTGTGATTGGCGATCGCGTTTTTATTGGCCCTGGAGCCAAAGTATTTGGTAAAATTAAAATTGGTAACGATGTCGCCATTGGAGCGAATGCCGTTGTCACCAAAGACTTACCTGATAACGCAGTCGCGGTGGGAATTCCGGCTAAAATTATTAATTATCAAGGGTCGCAAGATTTTATTCTTTATAGAACGTTACCGCAAATAGAAACTCCAGATCAAAATTTAACCAATCATTTAGAGGGAAGTTGTGATGAACCCAATTCAAAAAGCAATTAAACTTTATCAAACCTATGGATTCAAAGGCTTAAAAAATTCGATTCAGCAGAAATTTATACAAGAGTTTTGGGAACTCTACATCCTTCCGATTGGGATGGAATCTCGAATCAAACATATTTATGGGCCAACAGAAATTTCCTATGATATTGATGAACTGATTGTGATTTCTTGGGTGAGAAACGGTGAGTTGTATATCAAAT
The DNA here is from genome assembly GCA_048595135.1 of Planktothrix sp. Taxonomy (GTDB): domain Bacteria; phylum Cyanobacteriota; class Cyanobacteriia; order Cyanobacteriales; family Microcoleaceae; genus JBMDYE01. Next base: position 14,966 of record JBMDYE010000179.1, read on the forward strand.
CGTTCATGGAACATTACCGGAAACTGGGGATCAAGCATTTTATTTTTATGGATAATGTTTCAACCGACCGAACCCTAGAAATGTTGTGTTCTTATGATTGTGTCACTGTTTTACAAACGGATTTAAGCTTTCGCATCTATGAGAATCCCATGAGACGCTATTTAGCACAGCGATTTTCTCAAGGAAGATGGAACCTCGTTGCAGATATGGACGAATTGTTTGATTATCCCTATTCAAATCAACTCAGTTTACGGGATTTTCTAGGCTATTTAAACGCCAATCATTACACGGCAGTCATTGCACAGATGCTCGATCTGTTCTCTGCTGAACCTTTGGCTCAACTCAAGAGTACCGTGGATGACAGCTTAGAAGAAAAGTATCCTTACTATGATATTTCTAATCTTGATAAGACATCCTATGACTGGTCTACACCTGCCAATCCCCAAATTCAAATGCACTGGGGTGGCATTCGTAAAACCCTGTTCAATAGTTATCACGGTTTGACTAAAGCCGCACTGATTTTGATGGACGACAAAATTAAACCGTTTGTGGGATGGCATCATGCTAAAAATGCCCAAGTCGCAGATATTTCTTGTGTCCTCAAACATTATCAATTTCTAAGTTCTTTTTACCAAAAAGTTAAAGATGCCATAGAACAGCAACGATATGCTCAGGTGGATGACGATTTTTATCTAACCATACAGAAAATTTTAAATGAAAATCCTGACTTAAATTTAAAGCTGGAAACGGCTCAATATTTATCTAATATTGAGCAATTAATCGATCAAGAATTTATAGCCGTTTCTAAACAATATTGTCAATGGGTAGAAACCCATAATAAAAGTGCCTCAAATCCCTAATCCTGGTCATTGAACACGAGGATCACGCTGAGAAAAAGGTTTTTTCAACACAGAAAGAACCGATTGAGAAACCGTATCCGGTAACAGTCGTTTCACTAATAATTTAATGATTAGATTTTGGGCATATCGTTCCAGCAGCAGTGGCGGATACAATTGAACAGCCATCCACAACCGCTCTTGAGCATAGTTGAGTTGCTTTTGATCTGTGATATGAACTAAACTCAATCCCGCACAATATCGATACAGATAAGCCAGAGATTGGGATTTCAAATACTGGAATTCCGGTGGAGCCGCTTGATAAACTCTATCAAGTAAAGCTAAATTATTTCGTTCCGTGGCTTCAGGATTAGAACTCACCGAACCTGGCGTTTGTCGATACAAAATTTGGGGTTTTGGAACTACAACAAAGTTGCATTCGGTGGCAGCACGGATATAAAAATCCCAATCTGCCCCCGTCTTCATCCCAGGTTCAAATCCTTGAGTTTTATCAACCACAGAACGACGAATTAAAATATTAGAACCATTGCCAATAAAGCAACCCAGTAATAATTCACGATAAACATTTCCTTCTACTGTAGAAGAACAGCCTTTAGTAAAAAATGTTTGGCCGTCCTGGGTCGTCATATTTAATGTCCAGCTATAGGCAACCCCCGCATCAGGATGTTGTTCTAATGCAGTCAATTGAGATTCTAATTTATCCGGTGTCCACAGATCATCCGCATCCATAAAAGACAAAAACTCACCCTGAGCCACTGCAATTCCTCGATTTCGAGCCACAGAATGTCCCGCGTTTTCATAGGATAAAATTTTTAATCGTGGCTCATTAATGTGATTTAAAACCTCTAGGGTTCGGTCTGTCGAGCCGTCATTGATGACCAAAATCTCAAAATCCTGAAAGGTTTGTTGCTGAAGGGATTCAATCGTTTCTAAAATTGTAGCTTCAGCGTTATAGGTGGGGATGATGACGGAAATTTTAGGCATTGTCTAACTACGTTAAAAGGGAATAGGAGGAAATAAAAAAGCTTAAATGTTAATTTTTATTGAGGATAATTAACTCGTTGAATGTGTTAACTATACCGTATAGATGCCCTAAATGATCTGTTTTCAATTATTAACTTTTATCATTTAAATTGCTGAGTCTGCTATTAAATATTGGGGATGATATAATTACAGTTATTCAAGGGAAAACTACGGCAAAAGATAATATTCTGTAATCATTTATATCAACAAGTTAAAAATCTGTAATCTAAAAAATGTTAGATTGAATTTTGAACTTGACTACCAATGCACCCCCCATGTTAGGAATAAGAACTCGTGCCAAAGCGTATTTACCTTACTTAGGTTTAATCATTATCACGTTTATTTTAGTGATTTCCGCAACTCGAATTTTTAGCACCCCTCAAGATGATCAAACCTGTGGTTTATCAACTCCTCAATATACCTCGACCACATCAACCGGAGAAGTGTACCAATGGTCTGACCTGAGAATCGGCGCAGGAGGATTTGTCACGGGTTTAGTGATTCATCCGAATCAAGCGGATTTAATTTATGTTAGAACCGACGTTGGGGGTTTATATCGTTGGCAACCGGAACAAAAAACGTGGATGCAATTATTAAGGTCGGATACCGTTTCCGAAAAAGTTTCCCTGAGTGTTGAAAGTATTGCCGTTGCACCCAGTCATCCTAATATTATTTATACCGCAGTCGGAGACTATACGCAATCTAACAATAAACCAAAATCAGGATTAATATTAAAGTCAGAAAATCAAGGTCAATCTTGGAAAATTCTCAACCTGTCTTTACCCGTGGGAGGAAATGAATTTTGGCGCTGGACAGGAGAACGATTAGCTGTTGATCCGAATAATAGCAATCTTGTTTATTTTGGTTCCCGTTTAAACGGACTTTGGAAAAGTGAAAATGGGGGCAATTCTTGGCAACAAATTGATGCTCAACAAGTTCCCTTTGGAGAATCTCACCCCGAAACTCAACAACAAGCTGGAGTCAGTTTTGTTACTTTTGATCCCACATCGAAAACGATTGAAGGAAGAACACAAATTATCTATGTTGGCGTGTCAGGAAAAGGCATTTACCAAACCACAAACGGGGGAAAAACCTGGCAACGTTTAACCAATGGCCCTGATTCTAAATTAGTTCCCCAGCAAGGCGTTGTGAATCGCAAAGGCGAATTGATTACCACTTTTTATCGAGGCGATCAAAAGGGAGATGGCGGTGTGTGGAAATATCACCAAAATCAATGGAAAAATATTACCCCAAAATCAGGACGAAATTATTCGGCAATTACCGTTGACCCGAACCAACCTGATCGGATTTTTGTTGTGACTTATCCGATGACCCCGGAGGATATTTATCGTTCAACGGATGGGGGAAAAACCTGGACAACTTTAAAAAATCAATTAGATAAATTATCCTGGTGGCCGGATTGGATTTTCTATAATTTAACAGGAGCGATCGCCATTTCTCCAACTGAACCAGATCAAGTTTGGTTAACCAATGGCATCGGTGTTTGGAAAACGGCAAACGGATCGGATAACAATTTAACCTGGTCAGCAACGGTCAATGGCATTGAAGAAACGGTGGCGTTTGATGCCGTTAGTTTACCGGGAGATCCGGCTGTTTTAACAGGAATTGCCGATTTTGATGGATTTCGCCATGAATCTTTTTGTAGTGTTCCTAAAGTTTCTCATGGTCGAGGAGTCTTCAACACCACAACCCATTTAGCTTATAGTTTTAATAATCCTAATTTTGTGGTTTCAGTGGGAGCAAATCACCATGAACCTGATAAAATCAGAGCCGGATTTTCTAAGGATTCTGGAAAAACTTGGCAGAATTTTGCCTCCATTGAAAATAAAACCCATCCTCCCGAATTAACCTTTGGAAATGTTGCCGTTTCTGCGACTAATACCCAAAATATTGTTTGGCAACCGAGTGATCATAAACCGCCTTATTACACAACCGATGGCGGCAAAACTTGGAATAAAATTACATTTTTTGAACAGAATAATCTTAGTACAGATATTCATACCCATCTTTGGAACCGACAGCAAGTGTTAGCCGCCGACTCAGTACGGGACGGAACATTTTATATTTACCATCACGCCAAAGGTTATTTTTTACGCAGCGAAGAGGGTGGCAAAACCTGGACAATTATCAATCAAACCTTACCTGGCGGGGCGTGGAATGGCGCTAATGTCAAAACAGCACCGGGGATGGCGGGGGAAGTGTGGGTGAGTTTAAAAGAAAACGGATTGTATCGTTCTCGTAATTTTGGGGTTGATTTTGTTAAAGTTGCAAAAGTAGAAGCAGCAGAAATGTTAACCTTTGGCAAAGCAGCACCAGGGATCAATCATCCCACTGTGTTTATCCAAGGGAAAGTTGAGGGAGAGTCAGGACTATTTCGTTCTACCGATCTCGGCAATACCTGGGTTAAGCTGACCGATTATCCCATGGGTTATCTGGGTTATTCAATGGCAATTGTGGGGGATATGAACGTTTTTGGACGTGTGTTTATGGCAACAACGGGGAATGGGTTTATCTACGGACAACCTGTTAACAGTCAACAGTCAACAGTCACCAGTGAACAGTAGGATGGGCTGCGCCCATCAATCCTGTATTTATCCTAAGTGCCTTTTAAATTAAGTTTTGCCGTTATCAGTTGTTGAGACGGATGTTTTTCGTTAACGTAAAAACTAACACAATCATTGAACTGTTAACCGGATACAGTGCAACGTTTTGACTGACTGATGATTGTATTAAAGTCTTGATGGGCTTCGTCCATCCTACCACTGGTAACTGGTGACTGTTCACTGGTGACTGTATTTGAGCATCGGAGTCATGTTGATTTATACAACCCGTGAATTTGACGAACAAGCAAAACAATACGGAATTCAGAGTCAAATGGCGGAGTTAATTCTTGCCATCAAAACTCAAGGAATTACCGCAGTACAGGCACTTTTTGAATGGAATTACCCCTATTTAAAAAAACCTGTGCGGAATTTGCGCTTGTTGGGGAAAATTTTCTGGGTCGGAAATGATCAAGTGTTATGTTTATTAGATATCTATGCCCGCGGGGGAAAAGAATATGAAAAGTTTTTAAATAACCCCGATGAATATGGTCGCCTCCATCTTGATTCTTTAGTCGATCAAAAATTACTAGAAACAACAATTCAAAACCAACGGGAGGAGCAAAAATCCCTTCCGCGTCGTCCCCTTCTTGCTGAAGATTTACGCCATATTTGGTTAAAAAATCCAGATTGGATTAAAAATACAACGGATACGATCGTTTGTGAAAGTGAAGTTTGGGTTGCCCAATTTAAACAACGAGAAATTCAATTACAATGGCGCAGTTGTTATGATATTGTTGCCAGTTTATTAGAACAAAAAGAGGACATTGAAGTCACAAAAACCCCTTGGTTGAATATTGAAGTTGCCACAAAATCTAACGAAAACCGCTATATTCTCTTAAGTTGGATTACCACCAACGATATCCCTAATCGCCTTGTTTTATTTCTTCTCGCTACTTTTGATCATCCTCCCACCGAAAGTGAAATTGCCGAAGTCGGTCAAGTCACCCGTTTATTTAATTCGACTCCCGACAGTAATATTTTAGCCCAAGAGTTAACCTTAGAAGATTTAGCCCGTTATACCCGCCGATCCTATCCTGATTATTTATTAGGAGATCCAGAAATTTGGTTAGAAATTGAACGAGAAACGGGGATTAACTGGGCGTTATCCGTTGAAGAAGAAAAGATTCTCCATGAATTATCAACCCCAGAAGCCGGGAGTAGTTCTTTACCTGTTTTTATTAATGGACGGGCGGGAAGTGGTAAATCTACCATGTTATTTTATCTGTTTGCTGATTATTGCTATCGCTATCAGAAATATTATTTACAACATCGCCAAAAATCACCGAAAATTCCCCATCCTTTATTTTTAACTTATAACGAACAGTTATTAGGAAAAGCGAAAGAAGGCGTTGAAAAACTCTTAAAAAGCCATCATAAATTTTTACTTGAAACCAATGGCAAAGCTGAAAAACCCCAGATTTATATTTGTTTTAAATCCTTTCAAGAATTTCTGTTAGGACTGCTTCCCCCCGAAGAAAGTGATAAATTCGATCCCGATAAATATATTAGTTTTCATCAATTTAGACAACGCTGTGGGCGACGTTATAGCCGCTATTCACCCGAACTTTGCTGGCATATTATTAGAACCTTTATTAAAGGCTATACCCTTTCCGGTCAACAAGATGGGTATATGACCTCAGAAGATTATCAAGAAGTTCCGCGTCGAGAACGAAGTTTAGGGGTAGAAATTTTTCAAGCTATTTATAAACAAGTTTGGCCTTGGTATCATCAATTAACAACCCGTGAGGGATACTGGGATGATCAAGATTTAATTAGAAAAGTATTAGAACTGAAACCGGAAAAATTACCCCAATATACGGCAATTTTCTGTGATGAAGCTCAGGATTTTACTAAACTGGAATTACGGTTAATTATGCAGTTGTCGGTATTTTCCCACTGCGATTTATACCCTCCCGTTTGGTGTTTACCGTTTGCTTTTGCGGGTGATCCCTTTCAAACCTTAAACCCGACGGGGTTTAGATGGGAAAGCGTGAAAGCCACCTTTTTTGATCAAGTCATTGCAACCCTTGATCCGACCCGTCAACTGAATTTAAGCATGACCTTTTATGAACTAGAATCGAATTATCGTTCTAGTCCATCTATTGTTCAACTCACGAATTTAATTCACCTCTGGCGACATATTTTATTTGATATTCCTGAGTTAAAACCTCAAGAAGCTTGGCAATCTTATCTGGATTCTGCTATTCCTCAAAAGTTTATTTTTAATCAACGTGAGTTTTCCGCAGAAGCTTTAAAACAACATATTGAAAAGTCACCGATATTTATTGTGCCTTGTGAAGCAGGAGGGGAGTTAGATTATATTAAACATGATGAATTTTTATCTCCGTTATTTCCCCAAGCGAGTGAAGATAACCCCCCTAAGAATGTGTTAAGTGCGATTCAAGCCAAAGGGTTAGAATTTCCTTTAGTCATTTTATATAAATTTGGCGATCAATTTTCTAAAGAATTTAATCAACGTCCCCTTTGGGATTATGGCAAAGATCGGGGAAATCATCCCTTAGAATTAGAATACTTTTTTAATAAACTTTATGTTGCGGCGAGTCGGGGAATGTCCGATGTAATTATTATTGATACGGAAATAGGCGATCGCTGTTTATGGCAATATGCTACTTTAGCAGAGGCAGAAAATCAACCCCATCCCTATCAACAATGGTTACAGAAAATTGATGACCAAGACCGTTGGCAACGTTATATTGGTGGGGTGCGTTGGGGAGATAATTTAGGAGGTTTAGAACGGGATAATCGGGAATCCCAAGCCCAAGAATTTGAAGAAAATGGACGGAATCAAAAAGATGCGACGTCTTTAAGACGGGCTAAACAATTTTATAAAGAATTAGGGGATTTAGAAAAAGCCGATTTATGTGAAGCTTGGGCGTTAAAATTTGACCGCAGATATCGAGAAGCCGGACGACTCTTCCTGAAACGAAATCAAGAGTTAGACGCTTGGGAATGCTTCTGGGATGGCATTTGTTGGCAAGCTTTAGCCGAATGGTATGTGAAATTTCCCCAGAAAAAACTTCTGGAAAAACCCTTAGTTGAGTTTATGACTCAATCGACAAAATCTTTACCCGTGATCCGGCAATTCACTCAATATTTAGAAGAAGGATTAAGTAGCTCTTTAATTCAAGAAAATCGCTTATCGAAAGCCTGGAAAACTGCGGTTCAAGACTATGCAAAATCGATTCGAGCTTTAATGAAAGAAAAACTATTAGAACCGGAAGAATGGCAACGATTTGGGGATGTGTTAGAAGGGTTAGATGAAGCCAAATATAACGGTGTTTTAGAATTAGCGGGAGATTGCTTTTATCGATCTCGAAATTTAAGACGGGCGGTGCGATGCTGGCGAGACAGTGGGGCGACACAAAAACGAGAATATAATTTAGCAGAAGCGGAATTATTAGGCTTTCCTGAAGGGTTGCCTTATTTGGAAAAAGCAGGGGATTTTGAACGAATTATTGTGGAATGGGAAAAAGCCAGAAAACCAGGAACGCAACAATGGTTAAAACATTTAGATTGCATTGGACGGGCGTTAGAACGGCAAAATCGCTTAAGGGATTGGATCGCTTATTTAATTAGAATTAAACGCTGGATGGATGCGATCGCAGCCATTGAAAAAAGCCCAAAAACCGAAGCCTTACGCTTTAGAATTGCCCTGATTCGTCAAATCGCCCGTTCTAATTTAACCCCTGAACAAGCCCGTGAATTCCGGTCTCGGTATTTAGCCTTTTTAGAAAAAGTCTTATCCACCCCCGACTGGCGACAACAGTTAGCCGTTGTTGAGGTGGGAATTACCTTAGAAAAAATTGGGGAATTGGTTCCCACCTTGAAATTTTATGAACGATTTATTAATAATACCGAACCGAATTTACAACAATTTGCCAGAGAACGTTGGTTAGCCAATAAATTAAAACAACAGGATTATGCTGACATTGCTGAACCGATTCGCGCCGAAGAAATTCGTCAAGATATTAATCGGAAAGCCAATGATTGGAGACTCAATCCCCAGGAAATTAACCGGGATATTCCTCGCTTAGATGAATTAAACCAACCGGAATTATTAGAGTTATATCCTAACGAATCTCAAGGGAATTTAGAAGCAGTAGATTCTGGAATTCAAGGTTTACCTCCGGGTACAAAAATTCGCCTATTGGGAAAAGAAGCAGATGCTTTCAGTTTCCAAATTGGTCATATTCAAGTTAAACGAGCAAAACGAGAGCAAAGTTTGTGGGTTCTGTTAACGGATATTTACAGTTCCAAAGCCTTACAAATTGATGTGAACGGGAAACAAGGAAAAGTGAAAATTGGCGATTTAATGCTAGAAGTGGCTGATGGTCAGCAACTGTCCTTTAATAGTACAACGGGAGACTATCGAGGGGTGGTATTCTATCGGGGTGATAACCCTAGAGTGGAATTGCATATTCGTGGTATTTCTAGTATTATCTCATTATAAAAAATATCGTTTGTAATTTTCTATCCCTTAATCAGGGGAGAATTATCTACAATTACCAGGTAGGTGATTGATAAGAATCTGATTCAGAGTCCCGCTCTAACAAACGATTCAAAATACCAGCTACCCATCAACTATCAAGTCTCAAATGTCAGCACAATTTTTTACGCAAGCAACCCCAGAAATTAGCGTTGAAGACTTAGAAAAACGTCTTCAATCTGATGATAAAACCAGTACCCAGTTTATTGATGTTCGCGAACCTGAAGAAATTGCGATCGCCCAGATTCCTGAATTTAGCAATTATCCTTTAAGTCAATATGGGGAATGGTCAGAGCAAATTTTAGTTGAGCTTGATCCAGAAAAAGAAACCTTGGTCATGTGCCATCATGGGGTACGGTCAGCCCAGATGTGCCAATGGTTAATGCGCCAAGGGTTCACCGATGTGAAAAACGTTGTAGGGGGTATTGATGCCTACTCGGCTTATGTTGATCCGACCGTTCCCCGCTATTAAAATTCGGAAGATATAAAGCTAACGTTAAAATTCAGCCTAGTTACCCGGAATAGCTCCCTAAGATAGAAGGTAGAGTGAATAAATTTCACTTACCCTGAAAGTAAAAATACCTAGATTTCTAGGAACTTTGAGCCAGTAGATAGGGAGACCATAAATTATGGTAAAAACGCCAACGGGCAACCGTTTTTCAGATACCGTTGATCAAGGGTATTACTTAGATCGGGACTGTACCACCCTATCTCGTCACGTTCTCCAACAACTGCACAGTTTTTCCGGTGATGCTCAGGATATCAGTGCGTTAATGAACCGCATTGGACTCGCGGGAAAACTGATTGCTCGTCGCTTATCCCAGGCGGGTTTAGTGGATGATGCGTTAGGATTTACGGGGGCGGTGAATGTTCAGGGCGAGTCCGTCCAACAGATGGATGTTTATGCCAATTCCGTTTTTATTTCGGTGTTCAAACAAAGTGGGTTAGTGTGTCGTTTGGCATCGGAGGAGATGGAAAATCCCTACTACATCCCTGAAAATTGCCCCATTGGACGTTATACCCTACTTTATGATCCCCTGGATGGTTCATCGAATTTAGACACCAATTTGAATGTTGGGTCAATTTTTGCCATTCGTCAGCAGGAAGGCAACGATGAAGAGGGGACGGCATTAGATTTGTTACAGGATGGACACAAGCAAATCGCCGCCGGATATATTTTGTATGGCCCTAGTACAATGTTGGTGTATTCCATTGGAACAGGGGTTCATTCCTTCACCCTTGACCCTAGTTTAGGAGAATTTATTCTCGCCGATGAAAATATTACCATTCCCGATCACGGCCCCATTTATAGTGTGAATGAAGGGAATTTTTGGCAGTGGGAAGAATCCCTGAGAGATTATATTCGTTATGTTCATCGTCATGAAGGATACACTGCCCGTTATGGAGGCGCCTTAGTAGGAGATGTTCACCGAATTTTATATAAAGGCGGCGTGTTTTTGTATCCGGGAACCGTGAAAAAACCCGAAGGAAAATTACGATTACTGTATGAATCTGCCCCCATGGCTTATTTAATTGAACAAGCCGGAGGACGTGCCACAACCGGAACTCAAGAGATTTTAGATGTGGTTCCCACTCAATTACACCAACGCACGCCATTAATTATTGGGAGTCAAGAAGATGTGGCGTTAGTCGAATCGTTTATTCAAGATAGAACAAGGAGAGAAAAAGAAAATTAAGAATTAAGAATTAAGAACTATTTTTCCTGCCTCCTGCCTCCTGCCTCCTGCCTCCTGCCTCCTGCCTTCTATAAGGAGGGATTCAAACACGAGATTCATTAAGAAAAGCTAAAATCAAGGCTAACGATACAGAATCTATTCCTAACTGAATTTAATGATCTTATAACAGAGAAAACGGAACTGCAAAAGGAACGTCAATGGTCACACTCATCGAAAATCCCCTGCGGGTTGGACTCCAACAGGATCGAATTCCTGAACCGCAAATTTTAGTTATCTTTGGTGCATCGGGAGATTTAACCCAGCGGAAATTAGTTCCGGCGCTCTATCAAATGAAATTAGAGCGCAAACTTCCCCCAGAATTAACCATTGTTGGGGTAGCTCGTCGAGAATGGAGTCACGACTTTTTCCGAGAACATTTACGCGAAGGCGTCGAAGAATTTGGAGGCGGTTTACAATCAGAACTGATCTGGGAAGACTTCGCCAGAGGCTTGTTTTATTGTTCGGGGAATATGGATGACCCCGAAAGTTATCAGAAACTCAAAGAGTTATTAGCAGAACTCGATGAAAAACGGGGAACTCGCGGCAACCGAGTCTTTTATTTGTCCGTCGCGCCTCGATTTTTTGCTGAAGCCATTGAACAACTCGGCGCCGCTCAAATGCTCACTGACCCCCGAAAACAACGGTTAGTGATTGAAAAACCCTTTGGTCGAGATTTAAGTTCTGCCCAAGTTCTCAACCGGGTGGTGCGGCGAGTTTGTGCAGAAGAACAAGTTTATCGAATTGACCATTATTTGGGGAAAGAAACCGTACAAAATTTAATGGTATTTCGGTTTGGAAATGCGATTTTTGAACCGTTATGGAACCGTCAATTTGTTGATCATATTCAAATTACCGTTGCAGAAACCGTTGGCTTGGAAGGACGGGCCGGATATTATGAAACCTCTGGCGCCTTGCGGGATATGGTGCAAAACCACCTGATGCAGTTATTTTCCCTAACCGCAATGGAAGCACCCAACTCCCTCGACGCCGATAGTATTCGCAACGAAAAAGTTAAAGTCGTGCAAGCGACCCATTTAGCCGATGTACTGCACTTAGAAAATTCCGCCGTCCGAGGGCAATATACCCCCGGTTGGATGGCGGGTCAACAAGTCCCCGGTTATCGTGAAGAAGAAGGCGCTTCCCCGGAGTCAACCACTCCCACCTACGCGGCGTTAAAATTTTATATTGATAACTGGCGTTGGAAAGGGGTTCCGTTTTTCTTACGGACGGGAAAACGAATGCCGAAAAAAGTCACCGAAATCGCCATTCAATTTAAAGAAGTGCCGTTTTTAATGTTCCAGTCGGCCTCAAAACAAGCCAACCCGAATATGTTGGTAATGAGAATTCAACCGAATGAAGGAATTTCGATGCGGTTTGAAGTGAAAACCCCAGGAAATTCCTTGCGAACTCGTTCTGTTGATATGGATTTTCGCTACGATACCGCCTTTGGTAAACCCAATACAGACGCTTATGCCCGTTTATTGATTGATTGTATGTTGGGGGATCAAACCTTATTTACTAGGGGAGATGAAGTGGAGGCATCTTGGCAGATTTTAACCCCTGTGTTAGAAATTTGGGACAGTCCCGCCCCCGCCCATTCTATCCCCCTGTATGAAGCTGGAACTTGGGGGCCAGTGGAAGCCGAACTGCTCCTCAACCGCGACGGTCGCCGCTGGCGCAGACTATAACAGTTATCAGTTATCAGTAATCAGTAATCAGTGTAAGAGTCATCAGTTGCAGGGTAGACAGTCAACACTGAGTAAATTGTTAATTGTTACTACTTGTCAACGATTAACTCCGTAGAGACGTTGCCTGCAACGTCTCTACAAACGAATCACTAACAACTAATGACTGCCCAACTGATTACTGATTATTGATTACTGATGACTGATGACTGATTTTCAATTGAAATCCTAAAATCTTAAATCATTATGACGACTCCACTTGTTGCGTTACAGAAACCAAAGGATATTTCCCTGAGTGAAATTGAAGCTGAATTAAATAGTATTTGGCTCAGTCAAAATTTGGGAAATGGAAAAACCACAGCGATTGCTACCCGGGCGGCAACCTTTAGCATGGTGGTTTATGAACCCGAAGAATTCCAACAATTATTAGGAGCTTTATCCTTCTACAAAGGCGAAATTGATGGGGTACATGGTACCTCCACTCGTGAGGCGATTAAAGATGCTCAAAAAGCCTTTGGTTTACCGATTACGGGGCGAGTTGACCCCGATACATTAACGAAACTACGGGAAGAATTTTCTAAACTTCCCAAAGAACGGCAAAAGGTTCCTAATCTTGATATTCGCGGATTTAGTATTAGTGAAACGATTGCGGCTCAAAATCCTTGCCGGATTATTACCCTTTGTCCGACTTCGGGAGAAGATACGGGGGTAACGGCTCAAGTTTCTGCCTATTGTCCGATTCAGAAAAAAAATGAAGAAGGATTAGTTTGCTGTGAATATATTACCCTGCGGGGAACAAAATCCGCTTTAGAACGGGTGGGAAATACGGTGATTTCCTTAATGATTCCTGATTTACCGAAGTTTATTTGGTGGAAAGCAACGCCGAATCCCGAACAGGAATTATTTAAACAGTTATCAAGTTGTTCTAACTGTGTAATTGTCGATTCCTCCTATTTTAGTGATCCCGAATCGGAATTATTAAAAATGCAGGAATTAATTGAACAGGAAACCTACATTGCTGACTTGAATTGGCATCGTCTTTCTCCTTGGCAAGAGTTAGCCGCCGCCGCCTTTGACCCCCCAGAACGAAGAGCGTCTTTAATTGAAATTGACAATATCACCATTGACTATGAAAAAGGCAATGCTGCTCAAGCATTAATGTTTTTAGGTTGGTTTGCGAGTCGCTTAGAATGGAAACCAATTTCCTTTATTGAGGAAGGGGGCGATTATGACTTGAAGCATATCAAGTTTATCGGCCCCAATGATAAGGAAATTTTAGCGGAGTTAGCCGCTATTCCCACGGCGGATTACGGAGAAATTCCTGGAGATTTAGTCGGGTTACGGTTGAATTCTCAGAACCCGAATGCTAACTGCTGCACGATTTTATGTTCAGAAACCACCGGATGTATGCGGATGGAAGCAGGAGGAAGCGCTCAGTCTTGCCGCACGGAACAAGTGATTGCCGCAACGGATCAAAAAGCGGAATCTCTGATGGCACAACAGTTACAACGTTGGGGACGGGATGTGCTGTATGAAGAAAGTTTAGCCGTCACGGCTCAACTGTTGAAGTTACGTTAGGTACGCTCACTGTAACAGGTACATGGGGGGCGTTAGCGGAGCCTGCCGTTAGGCGAAGTATTCGGAAGACAACTTATCGGTTTTGATCAGACATTTCTGCCCGAATGCTTCGCCCCTACGACTGGTCATGTGTCCGACTGTTAAACTAACTTCCGCCACTGCCTAAAATATAAAGACTCAATAACGTGCCACTATTCCAGAGTCCGTGCATCAACATCGGTGCTAATAAATTTCGCGATCGCGTATAAACAAACCCTAACACGATTCCTAATGTCATTAACGGTAAAATTTCCGAAACACTCAAATGAGCAACGGCAAATAAAAATCCGCTTAAAATAATCGAACCATTCAGGGAAAAATAGCGTGTTAACGAGGGTAATAAAAATCCCCGAAACATCATTTCTTCAAATAAAGGAGCCGCCACCGCAGCCGTTAGAAAAAAGATTAATAACCCCACCGAATCTCGACTTTCTAACGCCAGGGGTAACAACGGATTACTTCCCCCTTGTCCATCCCAAAGTTTTTGATTCACTAAAGAAACTAAAATCACCAACGGTAAGGCAACAAAATACCCCCCTAACCCCCATAAAAACCAATTCCCCGTTAAATTAAACCTAAACCAACCCTCCGGCAAGGGAAAATAAGGTTTAATCGAAAGATATAAAACCGAAAATCCACCTAACATCAATAAAAAGTAAGTCATTAATACATAAACGGCTTGAGTTCTAGCATCAAAAGAACTCGGTTGCAAATTTAACTGTTGAATCACAATTCTCAACGTAATTGGAATTAATAATTGCCCCAGTAAGGAAAATCCCACCACAAAAACTTGAAGAATCGTTTCCCCCTCCCAAGGAATTGACCAAGCCAGATCGGCGTTTTTCCCTAAAATCGAATCTTTGCGTTTAAGTAACGCTTGAATTCCTAACCCAACCAATAATAAAACGCCAATGAATAATCCGGCCCCCGGAATAGCACTGACAAAAGCTAACTTAAAAACCGCCTGTTCAGCAATTTGTTGTTGTTGAGCGTTTAACGTTGCTAAAGCCTCTGATCGTTGCTGTAAGGTATACAGTTTCACTAACGCTTGATATCTAAACCATCCTTCTAATTGAGTTCTTAAAATTGATTCTGCATTCGGTAATAATCGAGCGGGTTCACTCCATAATCCACTTAACACTTTAGCAGTTTGTTCGATCGGGGATTGAGTGGGGGTAAAATCAACTAAGGGTTGCCAGGTTTGAAAAGCGGCATCCGTTTTTCCTAAAGTGGCTTGTAAAATTCCAATTCTGAGTTGTAAATCTTGATTGAGTTGCTTTACTTCCTGAACTGAACTCGCTGGAAGTTGGTCTTGCGTTAACGTTTTTTCAGCAGATTTTTGAACAGTTTGATATTGTTCTAACGCCCCTTGAACGGCATTTTTTCCAATAATATTATCTCTAAGGGTTGTCAACTGTTGAGAATTTTCAGGTTGACCTTGCCATTCGGTGGCATTGAGAACTAAATTTGTTTGATAGAGTTCTAAGCGGCTTTGAATTTGCGGTTGAGTCCAGCTATCCAGTAACGATAACCCCAAAAAGCTAACGGCTACTATCGTTAGAATCGTTAAAATCCAGCGTTTCAATGTCATTGGTAATCCGTTAATAATCTAAAAAATTACGGTGAGAGCTTATTCAGTCCAAAACATAAACCAAACATTTTAACGGAAGATGTACAAAACAAGGTAAAATGCTTCTGGCTTAAATTGGGCTCAATTTTAGTTTAAAATCTCAACTCCTCAATTATAAAGATGACGACCCGTGTGATTCTTGTCCGTCATGGTCAGAGTACCTATAATGCTCAACGTCGCATTCAAGGCCGCTTAGATAACTCCGTGTTAACTGAAAAAGGTTGTGTTGCGGCGAACCAAGTGGGCGATACCCTCGCCAGTTTGACGTTTGATGCGGTGTATTGCAGTCCTTTACAACGGGCAAAACACACTGCCGAATTGATCTTATCGCGTTTTTCCAACCCCCCCCAGCTTCAGCCGAGTGACCTGCTGATGGAAATTGATTTACCCTTATGGGCGGGAATGGAACGTCAGGCAGTGGTTGAACAGTTTTCAGAAGATTATCATGCTTGGCAAGAACGCCCCCATGAATTTTTCATGACGCTACCGTCGGGGACTCAACATTTTCCGGTTTTAGCATTATTTGAACAAGCCAAACAATTCTGGCGAGAAATTTTAACCCGTCATGTTAATCAAACTGTTTTAATTGTTGCCCATAATGGCATTAACCGTTGTTTAATTGCCACTGCCCTCGGTATTAAACCTGAATTTTATCAAGGCATTCAACAATCAAATTGTGGGATTAGTGTGTTAAATTTTGGGGATGTTCCTCCCGGTGAACTGCCCTCTCCTGATGCGGTTCAGTTGGAATCAATGAACATTATCAGCCATGTTGGATATAAACTCCCCTCTACTCGCAACGGACATCAGGGGCCGAGATTATTATTAGTGCGGCATGGGGAAACGGAATGGAACCGGAAAGGACAATTCCAAGGGCAAATTGATGTGCCTCTGAACGATAATGGTCGAGAACAAGCTCGAAAAGCCGGAGAATTTTTGAAGGATATTAAAATTGATTTTGCCGTTAGTAGTCCCATGGCAAGACCCAAGGAAACGGCAGAAATTATTCTCCAACATCATCCCGACGTTGAATTACAGTTAGAAAGCGAATTCTGTGAAATTAGTCACGGGTTATGGGAAGGGAAATTTGAAGCAGAAATTGAACAGCTTTATCCGGGACTGTTAGAACAGTGGAAAACTAAACCCGAAACCGTTCAAATGCCTGAAGGGGAAAATTTACAGCAAGTTTGGCAACGGGCATTAGCAGCTTGGAAAAAAATTGTTGAACAATATAATCACCAAGATGTGACCGTTTTAGTCGTTGCCCATGATGCGATTAATAAAGCTTTGTTGTGTCAATTATTTAATTTACCCCCGGAACACTTTTGGAACTTTAAACAAGGCAATGGTTCTGTTACGGTAATCGATTATCCTCACGGAATTGAAGGAATTCCCGTGTTACAATCGGCGAATATTACCAGCCATTTATCGAATAGTATTTTAGATAAAACCGCAGCCGGAGCGCTTTAACAGTAATCAGTCATCAGTCATCAGTCATCAGTAATCAGTGTAAGAGTGAGCAGTGCAAGAGTGAGCAGTAGACGATAGACAGTTTTGGAGTCAGTTAATCGTTAATCTTTGACGAGTGATCAGATTAGCTTCCCACTCAAAATTAATCACTCTTACACTAATCACTGCCTAACTAATTACTGTTTTACTGATTACTGATTACTGATTACTGATTACTGATTACTGATTACTGATTACTGATTACTGATGAATTGTCAACTTTTACAACAAGTTCGGGTTCTAGATCCGGTTTCAAGGCTGGATCAAGTCGCTGATGTTTTAATTATTGATGGTTATATTCGTTCGATTCAACCCCATATTCAGGATTGGCCTGAAAATACTCAAGTGATCAATGGTCAAGGTTTAATTTTAGGCCCTGGATTAGTCGATTTATATAGTCATACCGGAGAACCTGGATTTGAAGAACGGGAAACTTTACAGTCATTATTACAAGCCGCAACAACGGGAGGATTTACTCGCTTAACGATTTTACCGAATACAGTTCCGGCGATCGATAACCCGGCAACGGTTACTTTTTTACAGGAAAAATCTCAAAAAATAGTCTTATCAAATTCAGCATTTAAAACCCCAAAATTATCAATTTGGGGCGCATTAACTCAAGCCGTTTCCGGTCAACAAATGACCGAATTAGGAGAATTAGCCACCGCCGGGGTAGTGGGATTTTCTGATGGTAAACCTCTGGAAAATTTAGCATTATTACGTCGAATTTTAGAATATTTAAAACCTCTGGGAAAACCCATTGCGTTGTATCCTTGCGATCGCCAATTAGTGGTTAATGGCGTAATGCGAGAAGGTCATGATTCGATTTTATGTGGTTTACCAGGGATTTCCCAAATGGCAGAAACTTCAGCGTTAGCTGCTGTTTTAGAAGTCGTTGAAGCGATCGCAACTCCCGTTCATATTATGCGGGTTTCAACCGCCCGAAGTGTCAAATTAATTGCCGATGCCAAAGCCCGTCATTTACCGATTACCGCCAGCACCACTTGGATGCACTTATTGTTAAATACGGCATCTATTCATCGGGTTTGGAATCGAAAATTGGAGGGAATTAATTCTTCAGAAACTGAACAACCGATTAATTTAGTTCCCTTACCCTATGATCCCAATTTGAGGTTAGATCCACCCTTGGGAAATCCTCATGATCAAAAAGCTTTAATTGAAGGCATTCAAACGGGCGTTATTGATGCGATCGCCATTGATCATACCCCCTACACCTATGAAGAAAAAACCGTTGCTTTTTCGGATGCGCCATCGGGAGCTATTGGCTTAGAATTAGCCTTACCTTTATTGTGGCAAACCTTTGTTGAGTCGGGTCAATGGTCAGCTTTAGAATTATGGCGAGTTCTTAGTACCCAACCCACCGTTTGTCTGCAACAAACGCCACCTTCAATTAAACAAGATCAACCCGCAGAAATGATCTTATTTGATCCGCAAAAAACCTGGACAGTGGAGACAAATCGACTTTATTCTCGTTCCGTAAATACCCCTTGGTTAGGTAAAACCTTAACAGGTCGTGTCGTACAAACTTGGTGTACCAAAAAAACGTAGGACGATGCTCTGCCCATCAAGCCATCAAACCCGACAATTAAGTTGTATTTTATCCTTAAAGGTTGGCTACCCATTCCCCCTTAAAAAGCTAACAAGGGTAATTATCGATAGCTTTAATCATTAGATTTTCTATGAGTTAAGTGGGTTTTGATGGGCAGAGCATCGTCCTACATTATTTTTCAGTTAATGGGTAAT
Source organism: Planktothrix sp. (assembly GCA_048595135.1). Lineage (GTDB taxonomy): Bacteria > Cyanobacteriota > Cyanobacteriia > Cyanobacteriales > Microcoleaceae > JBMDYE01. The sequence continues at coordinate 33,918 of JBMDYE010000179.1, forward strand.
CAGGCTCGCCAAGTCCTCCGATTCGATTAGGGGGCCAAAAACGAACGGTAGCGCGACCAATAATATTTTCACGGGGAACGAAACCCCAATAATGACTATCGTAACTATTGTTGCGGTTATCTCCTAAAACTAAATAACTGCCTTCGGGAACGGTTTCTGGCCCCCAACTATATTGAGGTCTTTCCGCAATATAATCTTCAGCAATGGCTTCTCCATTCACAAAAACTTTTCCGTTTTTAACTTCAATAGTTTCACCGGGTAAACCAATAATCCGCTTAATAAAGGCATCTTTATATTGTTTTCTCAGTTCTTCTGTAGGACTGAATACCACCACATCACCCCGTTGAGGGTCAGTAAATCTGTAACCCATCTTATCAATAATCAAACGATCATCAATTTCCAGAGTGGGTAACATCGATCCAGAGGGAATGTAGCGAGCTTCAGCCACAAAGGTGCGAATGCCCAACGCCAGAAAAATGCTCAACGTAATGGTTTTGATAATTTCGACCCAAGGATTTTCTTGACGTTGGGGGGAAACTCCAGTGGGTTCTGGCTCTTGATTTGGCACGCTACTCATAGGCAAGTAATAACAGGACAAGAAACTACAATCATCATATCAAATTCATTCTAGACTCTGGGGCAGAATCCTGACACCTGATTCGACAGGTTCGTTGTTAAATAAGGATAGAACAGATTGGGTTAACCTGGTTATGTCTGATTATTCTTGTGTATTGATTCGTCAAGCCCGAATTTTGTTGCCGAATGGTGAATTTTTGGTGGGAGATGTTGCCCTTTCTGAGGGGAAAATTGTTCAGGTGGCTTCGGAAATTTCTCGTGATTCTCTCCCAAACGATTCCTTAAAAATTATTGAAGCAGAGGGGTTAACGTTATTACCTGGGGTGATTGATCCGCAAGTTCATTTCCGGGAACCGGGATTAGAATATAAAGAAGATTTATTTACCGCCAGTTGTGCCTGCGCCAGAGGAGGTGTGACTTCCTTTTTGGAAATGCCGAATACTCGCCCGTTAACGACGACTCAAGCAAATTTAGATGATAAATTAAGACGCGCTTCGGAAAAATGTTTAGTGAATTATGGCTTTTTTATTGGCGCAACCGCTGAGATTTTACCGGATTTATTAGAGGCAAATCCGGTTTGCGGGATTAAAATTTTTATGGGGTCGATGCACGGTGCTTTATTAGTACCGGAAGAAGAAGTTTTAGACCAAATTTTTTCTAAAGGCGATCGCTTAATTGCAGTTCATGCGGAAAATCAAGCTCGAATTAATCAACGTCGTGAACAATTTGCAGGAATAACAGATCCGGCAATTCATTCTACCATTCAAGATAATCAAGCGGCGTTAGAAGCGACTCAACTGGCTTTAAAATTGTCTAAAAAATATCAACGACGTTTACATATTTTGCATTTATCAACGGGAGATGAAGCGGAATTATTACGTCACGATAAACCGGAATGGGTGACAGCAGAAGTCACGCCTCAGCATTTGTTATTAAATGTGAGTGCCTATCAAAAAATTGGAACATTAGCACAAATGAATCCGCCGTTGCGATCGCCCCAGGATAATGAAATATTATGGAAAGCGTTATTAGATGGGGTAATCGATTTTATTGCAACGGATCACGCCCCCCATACGTTAGAAGAAAAAGCAAAAGGTTATCCAAATACGCCATCAGGAATGCCGGGAGTTGAAACCTCTTTACCGTTAATGTTAACGCAAGCAATGGCAGGTAAATGCACCGTTCAACAAGTGTCAAATTGGATGTCTACCGCCGTCGCCAAGGCTTATAAAATCCCGAATAAAGGGAAAATAGAAGTGGGTTATGATGCGGATGTAATTTTAGTAGATTTAGACAATTATCATCCGGTATTACGAGAAGAAGTGGTTAGTAAATGTGGTTGGAGTTCCTTTGAAGGGTGGGAGTTAACTGGATGGCCGAAGTATACAATTGTTGGGGGGAAAGTCGCTTATGAAAATGGAAAATTAAATACAGATGTTCGGGGGAAAGCGTTAACGTTTGATGCTTCGTAGGATGTCTTGATAGAAACGGACATACTTAATTTTAACTAAAGGGTGCGGGTCTATCATCCACGCACCTGATTTTAACGATTGTTAATAAAAGGAAAGCGATCGCTTCAACCAAAATTTAAACAGGATCAAAACTTATATTTTTAATACATTATAACCGCTTACTTAAATAGTAAATAACAAATTGGCAATATTCATTATATTGACCTTTTTTATTTTTACTTTGCCATTCATTAAGTTTTTTCTCTAGAAATTCTTTAGACCATGTTTTTCCAGGAAACATTCTGTTTAGCTGATCAATAATTGTTTTTAGGGTATTCCTACGGTTAATCATAAGGGTTTGATTGTTAAGATTCAAGATTTGATTCAATTCTTGATCAATTAAAGATTCATCTGAATAAATTTTTCCATTGCTGCTATACTTGATAAAATTCTCACAATTTCTCTGAGGGTCAGCCGGGTTTAATGTTATTTCTTGATCTCCTTTACGAGCATTACAATGTTGAATATGTTTAGGTTCTCCTCGATTTCCTTGACATGAACCTAATAAATTTCGATAATCTAACTGTAATTCTGGATATTTATCAATAGATTGAGGTTTAAAGTGTTCAATTTCCATATTTTCCTCAGAAATCCGTCTCATACAATAACAGCAAATATAACCTTGTTCTGTCAATAATGCTTTTTTGAGAGGGTCTTTGGGTCGATAATCTTCATAGGTTGCGTTTGCTGTTTGCCGATATTTCAACAAAGAAGAAGGTTCTGTTCCTTTAATAATTCGTTTCATTCTTCTCTACTAAAAAAATCAATTAAAGTGTAAGCTCTAACCACTTCTGGATCATCTTCTCCTAATAAATTGGTTAATTTTTTTAACTTAATCTTAGCTTCTTCAATTTTATTATCATCAATTAGTTGGAAGCATTCATCTAACTTTTCTTGAATTTTAATAGGACGTTCTGTAACTCCCATTAGTTCATAAAGGATTGAATTACTATCTTTTCCGAAAGTATAAGGAGTCTCTTCAATAATTTCAGAGTTTTCTAAGATGAACACATTTTCTTTATGGACTTGACTTAATACTTGGGGTGAGTGTGTCGTAACGATAAATTGACAATTAGGGAAGGTATTTGTTAAAGCGGGAACAACGATTCTTTGCCATTGGGGGTGAAGATGTAAGTCAACTTCATCAATTAAAACAATCCCTTTCCCTTCTAATACTTTTGTAGGTTCCTCTACCGATGGGTTAAGAATTGCTAATCGTCTAGCTAAATCTGTTACCACCATTAACAACATTTTCTCCCCATCCGATAGTTTTTCTAATTTGAAATTCTGACCATTTTTTTCTATGGTTAAAGTGGGAGTAAATCGGCGTGTTCCCAATTCTTGATCTGTCCTCACTCGAACAACATGAAGGTTAGAAAAATGTGTTTGAGGAAAGTGATTTAAAAATTTTGTAATCGCTGTTCTAACAATTTCAAGATTTTTATTTCTATAGTGTGTGTTTTCCCTTAAGCGAATTTCGTTTTCATAATCTTCTTCCTCTTTAAACCATTGAAAGAAGTCTTGAAAATTATTCACTTCATTTGAAAAAGCTCCTTCATAAGCCTTGAGTTGGTTTCCTTCCCTGATAGCGGTTGTTAATGAATACAATCTTAGTTGAGATGGAACTGTTAAAACCATTCGATGAGTTTGGTAATAAACTAAGACTGGGAGGCTTAACGATGGATCATGCTCTAAATTGTCTAAAGTATTTTTTATGTGGTTTAATAATTCTTGCTTTTCAACTTTTTGATTCTTAGAATTATCTTTACTTTTTCTAATTGACCATGAAATTTTTTGATCAGGTTCGATGACAACCTGAATTAAATTATACGATTCTTGAGCTTTAATATAAATATCATCTTTTGTTAATGCTGTTTTATCGCTTGATGTTGATTTGTTTCGCCGTGTTTTAAACATTATTTTATTGACATAAAATTCTAAAAAAATAGCGATCGCATCTAAAATAGAAGATTTGCCCGAACCATTCACACCAATAATAACAGCTAAGTTACGGGGAAACTGAAGCGTTAATTCTTGAAATCCTCTAAAATTTTTGAGATAAAGTTCCTCAATATACATAGATTAAAGCTCATCAAGATTAAGCTAATCCTAATCATAGCATATAACTTAGTAGACAGGCTCTAAACCCCAAGAAACAGTAAGTTTTCGGGGCTACATTGACTTTTTTAAATAGAAATTACAACTTAAATTACTTTTTAACCCCCGAAAATATACTGTAATTTAATCTTAATATCTGTATTAGCACCCGCTACCATAACCGCCGCATCGTTGAACTGAGGAGGTCTGGTACGGATAACAGGATTTTTAGAAAAACCAAACCCTTCAACGGGAATTCCAAAGCCATTCCGATTGGCTGTATTATCTTTATTAGCATCATGCAGAACCGCAACCGCATAAGTCCCTGGAGATAAATTCTCAAACCTCAAGACTAAGGGAACATCTGTAATCGTAGTACAGCGACTTTGGATTGCATCGCTACCATTACTGGGAAAGCCTTTATTACTCGCAAATAAACTGACACAAGCTTGTCCGTTTTTATTTTTAAATCCATCAATGGTAATGGTAATTTGGCTTTTGGGTTGCGCTTGAACCGTCACGGGAATTGTAACCGCATTTAGACACAACAAAGACGCAAGAAAAGCCAAGGGTTTTGAAAGGTGAATCATGTTGTTATTCTCTGGAATCAGTTAAACTAGGATTCAATAATAAAATTGGGGGTTAGGATAATGGAAATTCCCAAGAAACGGAAAGAACGAGAAAAATTACTCAGAAGTTGTCAAAAACCGAATGGGGAATGGAATGTTAACCAATTGAAAAAATTAGGCATTCCTGAACGACCTAGACGGGGATGGGATCGAGCATTTATTCACTAGGGAGAAGATTGGGATCAGTATGTATAAATTATCCCAAAATAAACGGTTTTTGTAAAGCTGTTTAGTGAGCGCATTTTCTTAATCTAAACTTGAGAAACTTAGGGAATCTAAATCTAAGTGAAAATTGGCTTCACCGACTTGAAATAGTTTGGCAATGCGCTCGCCTTTTTCTGTATAACTTAATTCAATTTGCAGATAACTTTCTGGTTTATAAGGTAAACGATCGGCCCATTCAATGGCAACCATTCCGGGTTCCACTTCAATTCCTTCCCAATATTGCTCTAAATTTAATTGTTTTATTTCCACTGCTTCTAACCGATATAAATCTAAATGGTACAGGGGAATTCGTCCGGTTGTATATTCATTAATTAAGGTAAATGTGGGGCTTTCAATGGATTCAGGAATATTTAAGCCTTCCCCTAATCCTTGCACAAAGGTTGTTTTTCCGGCTCCTAAATTTCCTTCTAATAATAAGATAGTATTGGGAGGAAGCGATCGCCCTAATTGTTTACCCAAATCACGGGTTGCTTCAGCGTTCGGTAAATGCAATTCAATCATACTAATACTGTGAATTCCAAACAAGCTTAATAAGCGTTAGTTTTTACCAAACCATCGTAACAAAACTTGTGCTAACCGCTGGGGATTATGGCGTAAATGACCTGTTTCTTGATCCACATCCATAATATTACTCAAGACAATTCTGCGACCTAATTGTTTCACCGCCTCTCGATCTAACACAACGGGGTGAGAATCTTCTTGAGCATAGCGAATTAATGCTTGAGCCGGGGGAATCGTACCTTGCATTAACACGGCATCAAACAGTTGATAACCGCAAGCTTTATCAATGGCTTTAATATGATCAGAAACGGTATAACCGTCCGTTTCTCCAGGTTGGGTCATAATATTACAAACATAAATTCTCGGGACATTCCGAGACGCCACCGCTTCGGCAATTTCTGGGACTAATAAATTCGGAATCACACTCGTATATAAACTTCCGGGGCCAATAATAATAAAATCCGCTTCTAAAATCGCTTGAACTGCTTTTGGTAACGCCGGAGGATTCGCCGGAATACAACCAATGGTCATAATTTTTCCCTTGGCTTCCGTAATACTCGATTCCCCATGAATGCGGCGACCATCGGCTAATTTTGCCCATAAATGAACATCGGTTAAAGTGGCGGGTAAGACTTGACCGCGAATTGCTAAAACTCTTGAACTCGCCGCGATCGCTTGTTCTAAATCCCCTTCAATTTCCGACATTGCGGTTAGAAATAAATTGCCAAAACTATGACCTGTTAATCCATCTCCGGCTTTAAATCGATATTGAAATAATTCTGTTAATAACTTTTCTTCATCCGCCAAAGCAGCCAAACAGTTGCGAATATCCCCTGGTGGCAAAACCCCCATTTCTCGCCGTAACCGTCCTGAAGACCCCCCATCATCCGCAACGGTGACAATGGCCGTAATATTCGCACTATACTCTTTCAACCCTCGTAACAACGTTGATAACCCTGTCCCCCCGCCAATCGCAACAATTTTCGGCCCCCGTTGCAAGCGGCGATGACTTAACAATCGATCCACTAATTGTTCGTCCCCCCCTGCTTGGAAGGCTTCGGTAATGGAATTAATACTGCGGGTTTGACTCCAGAGGATGAGGATAAACCCCACCACAATCATCAACGGCCCGGAAATATAATTAGGAATAACAGTGGTGATCCATCCTAAAAAATCTTTCAGCAGTTGCAGCGTGTAGTAGATGGGAGTCATTCCCGTCCAGATGGCTAACCCTAAACTGGTGACAATCACCCCTGTGGCGCTGATTAACATCCACCGTTTCACTAACAGTCCTGGGGCTAACCATTTGAACCATTGGTTAACCCGACGGGGAGAACGAGAATTGGATAAACCAAAGTTTGATAAACCAAGATAGAGTCTTAGTTTCATCAACCTGCGAAGGGTGTGTTTAAATGAACCAGTTGACATGGATAGTTGTCTCAATTGATAGGCAGGGTTGAACAGACCAATTTAGAATACAAGATAGAGGGCTGGTAGTAAAATTAGCTGTCTAGGTTGATTCTAATGCCGCTTTGTCGATCTATCCTGAAAATCAGGATTCCCCCAAGGGGTTTAGAAATATCATGAAAGATAGCAAGAATGGAAAGCAGATTGCCACAGAAATTGAAGCCATTGATTTGAAGGATAATTTTGCCTTATCCAAACCGTCTGAATCCTTAGAACCGTTAATTGAATTGAAGGGTGTTAGTAAAACCTTTGGGTCTCAAGTGATTTTAGATAACGTCGATTTAACGATTTATCGGGGAGAAGCCTTAGGAATTATTGGCCCTTCGGGAACGGGGAAATCCACGATTTTGCGAATTATTGCCGGACTTTTGCCCCCCGATAGCGGGGAAGTTTATGTGTTAGGGAAAAAACGTGAGGGATGGGTTGATGATATTGCTGATCCGATTGGGGTAGCAATGGTGTTTCAACAGGCGGCATTATTTGACTCCTTAACGGTGACAGAAAATATCGGATTTTTACTGTATCAACATACAAAATTACCTCCTAAAAAAATTGAAGAATTAGTGAATGAAAAGTTAGAAATGGTTGGGTTACCGAATATTGGCGATCGCTATCCCGCAGAACTATCAGGAGGAATGCGAAAACGGGTGAGTTTTGCCCGTGCAATTATGCCAAATCCTGAAAATCCCAGGGATAATCCAGAAGTGATTTTATATGACGAACCAACGGCGGGTTTAGATCCCATTGCTTCGACGGTTATTGAAGATTTAATTCGCGATTTACAACATAGTGGCAAAGGATGTAGTACCTACGGCATTGTCACTCACCAAGATAGTACCATTCGGCGCACGGCGGATCGGATTATTTTTCTATATCAAGGAATTGTGCAATGGGAAGGTACAGTTCAAGAAGCGTACACAACCGAAAATCCCATTGTTCGACAGTTTTTTAGTGGCAGTATTGAAGGGCCAATTAAAGTGGCTCAGTAAGCAAAAAAAACTGGGTATCTGATAGGAACTCCGCAAAATAATCTGACCCAATGAAACAGAGAACAGACAAAATTTATGATTCTTTCCCATCCTGAACCCTGATGTATAACACATTGTAGGACGATGCTCTGC
>JBMDYE010000180.1:0-5081 GCA_048595135.1 Planktothrix sp.
GCCTTGGAATGTTATTATAGAGGCTCTGCCTCGTTTTTTTAGAGGGGGCAGAGCCACCTTAATTGCATTTCTAGGTAGAACCTAGAAACGAGTGAAAAATTAAATAACAGGTTCAATAAATCGTTGATTGGCTCTCACAAAAAAGGCAGCACCTTGATAAGAAACCACTAACCAAGGTTTCCCGACTGGATCAAATTTAATCGGATAACGATATTCAGGATGTTGCATTAATACGGTTCCTGTGGGAAACATCATATCAATTTTATGGTTAAATCCGGGGCCACTGCGGGCATTTAAGGTTTTTGTACAAATCACGCGCCATTGTTGCCAATTGCCGTTAATATAATCCCCTAATTCATTAGGAACAGGAGGTTTTAAACAAAGGTTAGGATTGGTAAAATTTTCATTAACATCGGTGGCCGTTTCTAGTTTTTGAACGGCTTCCTTAAGCTTTAACCGGGTACTGTCTCCAACGACTCCATCAACGGGTAATTCCATTTCTTCTTGAAACGCTTTAACAGCCCTTTCTAACTGTTCATCAAAGGGGATTCCAAACCGTCCAATATTATAGCCGAGTCGTTCTAATTGATATTGAATTTCTCGGACATTTGCACCGGTTTCGCCTCGTTTTAAAATCATTATTTCCTCCTTAAGGGAATGCTCCAATTAAATCAGGTTAAAGTAGAAGAATAAAAAAATATAGAATAAAATTGTCTTAAGCTCGGTGAAGTATGAATGCCATCGCCTTCCATCAGACAAAAAATTTCTGAGGAATTTAATCACTGTCTTAAAGATGCTTCACGACGCTAACCCTGGGTTCAGGATAACAAAATTGAATTGATTAAAATTATAGTGAATCAAGGAAAAGCATGGACAGAGGGCAATTTTTAAGATTTGTGGGAGTTTGTGGCGCGTCTGCGATCGCAACCGTGGGAACTCACAGTTGAATGGCAAGAAGTTTTGCGGCGACTGCTTTACCAAAGCGGTTAATTGTGATTTTTTTGCGAGGGGGAATTGATGGTTGAAATGTTGTGGTTCCTAATTTGAATTAGAGTTGATCATTGGATCAAAATAAACGGGGTGTGCATTGTCTGAGGGACAAGCCAAAACCCCGGTTTCTCTGAGAAACCGGGGTTTTAGTTCCCAGGGGTTTTTAGAGGGGAATTCAGGTTAGAATCCGTTCCGAGCCCAAACAACCATTGAAATGGAAAAGGTGAAAAGAACGATTTCCGCAACCCAACCGAGTGACACAATATCCATAGTGATGTATTAAAAAACGTTACAGAATAACTCCAGTATTGATCATATCTTGAAACGGAGCGATCGCGTGAACCTAAACACTTCCTCAAATTTTACCCCAGCCGAACGTCTGGAATCCTTGAAAGCAGGCATTCTCGCCGGACTTTCGACGGGGTTAATGTTTGTTCTGCTAACGGGGATTACTCGGTTGATTTTGCCACCGGAGGAACCCGTTAGAATTGAAATTTGGCTAATTTCTGCGGCGATAGCGGGGTTGAGTGGGTTTCTGTTTGGAGTTACCTTTCGCTATGCAATTCGCACGGACGATAACCCGCAGTTGAAGTTAGGGGTTGTGTTTGCCTTTGGACTGGTGCGGGGACTGGCTGAAATTGAAGGAAGATTAAATGATTTGACGGATATTTTGCCTTTAGGCGTCGTTGGGATAGAAAGTTTACTGTTGTTTGGAGTTGCGGGTGGGGTGTTGAACTGGGCTATCCAACAAGGTTGGGTGAAATCCTTTGGTAACAGTTCCTATTCTGGCTAAAAGTAGAGACGCGCCATGGCGCGTCTCTACACGATATGGATGTGTAGGAAAGATTTAACCCTACGAATTCACGACGAATGCTTCAAAGTCGGTTTGACCATAGGCCATATTACGGTCGATGGCGGATAAGACTTTATGGTTGGCGGTGTCGGAAAATAGACATTGACAAACTAATTGGGCAACGTCCGCCCGATGAATGGTTCCCGCGACGCGATAATCTTCGGTAAGGACGCCATTTCCGGTGGCGGGTTCTGATTTTAATCCCCCTGGACGAATAATGGTGTAGGGAAGTCCACTATTAATTAAATGTTGTTCGGCTTGTTCTTTTTCTGCTAAAACCGACGCTAAGGTTTGCAACGCTTGAGGAGGTAACGCCACCACGCTATTCCCACTCCCAATAGAAGAAACGAGGATAAATTTCTCAACCCCCGCTTTAACCGCCACATCAATTAAATTTTTATTGCCTAAATAATCAGCCCGTTGCCCATCTTTGGGTAAACCGCCAATGGTACTAATAACGGCAGAAATCGGTTCTGTTCCGAATATCGCTTGTTCAAGGCTAGCAATATCTAACGCATCCCCCATCACAACTTTAACCCCCATTGCTTCCAAGTCGGGGCGGCTGTCCGGTGTCCGTAACAAGGCTTTGACGTTCATTTGTTGGTCACGGAGGTATTTTGCCACCTCTCGCCCCACCCCTCGACTCGCACCTGCTACAAAAATATAAGATTCTGGATTCATGGATTTAACAACGTTAAGATTCTATTGTGATCTACTCTACTGAGTGGCTGGTTACAAGTAAATCGGGGGATGAAGTACAGCGCTGTTTCATTTTCGAGCGTCAATTTGTTCGACCTCTCCCCCTGACCCCCTCTCCTGCAAGGAGAGGGGGGAAGAATTTTTACTATTAAGTAGAAAAATTTATTAATTCCTCCCCCTTCCCTAGTAGGGAAGGGGGCTGGGGGGTTAGGTTCCAGAGGTTTTTGGGAGAACATGAAACAGCCCTGGGGGGGTGAAGTGACGGAGGATAGATGCGAACCACAACCATCGTTTTGTAGAATTGGGTTAGAACAATCTCCTCCTAATACAGTAGAGTAGGATACTTGACATTTTATTTTTTCTAATTAAGTTTTTATTGGGTAATTAGTCCTTTTATTCTATTTTTTAGAGATGTCCTTACAAAAACTGTTTCAACTTAGCACTTCGGCGCCACCTCCCCTGTATTGCTCAAACCCCGCTTGTCCTCAACCGCGCAATACCTTGGGAAATCAAGTCTGTGAGGCTTGTCAAACCCCCTTAACTTATCGGTATTTATGGGCGGTGGGTTCCGCAGCCACCCAAATACAACCCGCCCAGTTAGTGGGAAATCGCTATTATGTGACATCGCCCCAAGTGTGGTTAGATACGAAACCGGGCGCCCCTCCGATTTTGCCCGATGTGCTGTCGGAGGCGATTTTATCTTATTTATATTTATATCCCTATCGCTTACATATTCCGGGGGTGTTTGGGGTGTATCCCCTGGGTGTCCCCCCAGAGGGGGGCGAGGTGTTACTGTTAGAGAATTTTCCCGTTGATAGTCGCGGTCAACTGTTACCGTCTTTGGTGGAAAGTTGGCCGAAAACCGCCCCAGTTCGACAGGTGTATTGGTTATGGCAAATGGTACAACTCTGGGCGCCGTTAACAGAACAAGGGGCGGCTTATAGTTTATTAGTCAAAGATAATTTACGGGTAGACGGTTGGCGGGTGCGGTTGCGGGAACTGCATCACGGGAAAGTCCAACCGACTCAACGAGATTTAGCAGAATCTTGGACAGCATTTATTGAAACAGCCCATCCTTCGATTCAATATCGCTTACAAACGATTCATCAATTAATGCGTCGTCAGGAAGATAATTTAAAATTGGTGGCGACCCAATTGAATCAATTATTAATTGAACAAGCCGCCCAATTACCGTTACATTTAGCCGTAACAGGGTTAACGGATGCGGGGCCAAAACGTAATCATAATGAAGATAGTTGCTATCCGACGCCGCAGGATGTGCGACAGATGAATATTTATCCGAATGATAAATTAATTCCTTATTTAAGTATTGTTTGTGATGGGGTGGGCGGTCATGATGGGGGAGAAGTGGCGAGTCAGTTTGCGGTACAATCGCTGAAGCCGTTAATTCATAGTTTAATGGTGGAAGTGGCGGCGCAAGAAGAATTAGCACCACCGGAATTAATTATTGACCAACTGCAAGAAATTACTCGCGTTGTGAATAATGTCATTGCTGCTCAAAATAATGAACAAGGGCGAGAATTGCGGCAACGGATGGGAACCACGTTAGTGATGGCGTTACAGTTACCGCAAAAGGTGAGAACGCCGGAAGGGTTGGAGTTTAAAAATGGTCATGAATTATATTTAGTCAATGTGGGGGATAGTCGCGCCTATTGGATAACTCACAATTCTTGTCAGCAATTAACGTTAGATGATGATGTGGCGATGCGAGATGTGCGGCAAGGTCGTTGTTTACTTTGGGATGCGACTCAACGGTCGAATTCGGGTGCATTAACCCAAGCATTAGGAACCAGAGAAGCGGAATTTTTGCGTCCGTCGGTGCAACGTTTTATTATTGAAGAGGAAGGATTATTATTATTATGTTCCGATGGATTAAGTGATAATAATCGCGTTGAGGAATCTTGGACTCAGTTTGCTGCTTCTGTGTTAAATGGGGAGAAATCTTTGGAAGCAGCAGTTCAAGAGTGGATTAATCTTGCTAATTTCCAAAATGGTCATGATAATACATCAATTGTATTAACCTATTGTGGGGTTTCACCGCAGAAGTTAGTATTAGTTGAAACAACGCCATTACCAACTCAACAGGAACCGTTAGAAACGGAACCAACGGAAGCATCTAAAGCGTTATTATATGATGAATCGATTCCTGAACCAGAGGTTGAAGTTCCGGTTAAACGTCCTTCTAAAGTCGGACAAATTGCGATCGTGTTGGGTTTATTTAGTTTATTAATGGCGGCAGGTTTTGGCATTTGGTGGCAAGCCAGTCGTCAACTGTCTCAACCTATACCAGAACAACCCACTAACACTCAGTAAAGGCAGGAGGCAGAAGGCAGAAGGCAGGAGGAGAATACTTAATAATAGCTATATTAAGTTTTAGTTTCAATCCCTGATAGGGATTATAGAGTATTTTAACCAATTATTACCGAGGGTGCTTTGGCAAAACAGTAATGTTTCAATCCCTGATAGGGATTATAGAGTATTTTAACCTTCATCAACAGATTTTAGCGCAGCACCAATT
>JBMDYE010000181.1:0-5437 GCA_048595135.1 Planktothrix sp.
GGGTTGGAGGATATCTTGTGGCGTACTGGATTAAGATTAATTATGACCGAGATACTTATCTAATTGATTTAGATAGTATCAGTGCGTTTGCCGCAGGAGTAAATAAACGAATTACGTTTTGGTTGCCAGCCAATGGCAAACCCATTATTATTACTCGACAAAATAATCCTCAATCCTATGAAGATGTTTTAAATTATATTAAAATTGTTACCGATCAATCCCTTCATAACTATTGGATTAAAATTATTTATGAGCGCAGTGAATATGTGATTGATTTGAACCGTGTTAATACCTTTGCTTGTGATGCTAGTAAACGCATTACCTTTTGGCTTCCCGATGGCAAAGAATCAATTATTATCACCCCGCAAGGGAACCCCGAAACCTATAATAAAATTATCGATTTTATTCACCATAAAACCGGATATTCTTTTCCGTAAAATTAAGTTACAATTCAAAACTAACTAACAAGGTTTTTTTGTGATACAATTATCTTATGAGATCAAGCTTTAAATTTGCCGTTGTTAGTGATTTACATATTGCCCTACCCCAAACGATTTGGGATCATCCCAGTCGCTTTCATTTAGTGGAAGTGAGTATTCCCGCATTGGAATTGGTCTTGGAACATTTGGGACAGTTAGATTTAGATTTTCTGCTGTTACCCGGAGACTTAACCCAACATGGAGAACGGGAAAATCATCTTTGGCTTAGTGAACGATTGGCAAAACTTCCTTATCCGGTTTATGTTGTCCCTGGAAATCATGACGTTCCCGTGTTCAATCCTCAAAATAATCTCATTAGTTTAAACGAATTTCCACAATATTATCAGCGGTTTGGCTATCAAGACGCTCATCACCTCGATTATACCTTAGAAATTCTACCCGGCGTACAATTAATTGGCTTAAATTCTAATCATTTTGATGAATTGGGAAATCAAGTGGGATGTTTGCAAGACGCCCAATTTCAATGGTTAGAACAGGTTTTATTCGCAGCAAAAGAGCAATTTATTTTGCTGATGATTCATCATAATGTGATTGAACATTTACCCGGACAAGCCACCAATCCTTTAGGGCGACGGTATATGTTAGACAATGCGCCTCGCCTCTTGAATCTATTAAAAGAAGCCGGAGTGCAGTTAATTTTTACCGGACATTTGCACGTTCAAGATATTGCTAAATGGCAAGGAATTTATGAAATTACCACCGGATCTTTAGTCAGTTATCCCCATCCCTATCGGGTGATTGAAGTTTCGACGAATTCCCAAGGAAAACGGGTATTAGACATTGAATCCTATCGAGTTCGGTCGGTTCCAGATTGGCCAGAATTGCCTTTAAAATCACGGGAATGGATTGGCGATCGCTCGTTTCCCTTTATGATGAAACTGTTGAGTAATCCGCCCTTAAATTTACCCCCAGAAGACGCTCAAAAAATTGCTCCTTATTTGCGTTATTTCTGGGCGGATATTGCGGATGGAGATGCTCAATTTAACTTTGCTGATTTTCCGCCTTCAGTTCGTTACTATTTTGAAGGATTCAGCGCCACTGAATTAATTGATAATCGAGCTAAACTTCAGCTTTATTAATGAATTAAACATCAAAATATTCCGATAATTTTTCACTGGTTTCTAATAATTTTTCTAAAGAATTAAATTGAAACCAAAAGAACAGGTTTCGATCTGAGTACAGTTGAATTGTCCCAATTAAACCGATAGAATATTTAGGAGATAAATTTCCAAACAACAAATTTTTAATATTACCTTCCCGATATTTAGGAATCATATAGGTAATGCCATATTCACAAAGGGTGCTAATTACCCCCATGACCCCATTATAAAAAATATTACCCACTTCACTCAAAATTGCTTTTTCAACTTCATCCTTATCTAATTTTCGACGTTCTTCAATTTCAATTAAATTAATCAGCATTGTTCCCGATTGTTGGGGAAAAAGGAGTTGGGTATTGCCTAAAAATTCTCCGGTAAAGACAAGCTCCATAGCTTTTAAATTATTGGTTCCTAAATGCTGCTCAAGTTTAGGAATCAAATGTTGTGGAGAGCAAAACTCAAGAGAAATTAATTTTAATTTAACAGGAGATTGGGTAATTGTTTGTAACATTAAATCTGCCCGCTCAATCCCCACGTTTAACAGTTTATTTAAAACCGAAATATTTTGTAGATTTTCCTTCATACACCTGATATTTTATAGTTAGTTTATTCTACCAAACGATTAACCCTCAAGCATATCCTAATCTTCAAGTTTTTGTCTCTACACTAAGAAAGGTTAACAGTCACCAGTCATCAGTCACCAGTTTTAAGAGAGCAGAGGGAGCGGGGGGAGCGGAGGAAGAGAGGGAAGATTTATTCTGACTCCTAATTCTTAATTCTTCCTTTGCCGACAAATGCCAAAAACAGAGGTATAACCATGTAAAAAGGTGCTGTTGCCAACGGGGCCGATTTCACCGTTACAGAAAAAACCACTTAACGGAATATTGAGATATTGGCGGAATAATCCTGAGTCAAAATTCGGTTCCCCATATAATCCTTCCCCGCGTCCCAAACAAGAAAACATTAAGGCGGCTGCATTTTTGGTGAGTTGGGGAGAACTGGAAGCTTGGCGTTGATACCGTTCTAGCAACAGTTCTAAATCTTCCGCCGATGTCCGAGAGTCTCGCAAATGAAATTGAATTCGTTGACCGGGACGAACTAAATCTCCAATCGCGATCGCTCCGGCTCTGGGGTCAACGCCGATTAAATTTCTAATTAAAAAATCACCCGGTTCTAAAGTTTGTTTAAATTCATCCCGTACCACACCAACAAATAGGGAATGTTGAGCCAGTTGGCGATCTTCTTCACTCAACTCTTGAATTAAATTTTGTAACGCTTCCAACGGCGATAACCGCACCGAAGTTCCCTTCGCAGAACTACTCGCCAAATCGACATTTTCAGCTTGAGGTTCCACTTCAATGACAATATTGCGTTCCCCTTCGGTAACACGGAACGGATAACCAATGGGACGACACCCCTGAGCGACAATGGTTTCAATGGCAATATTTCCACTCAACGCTAAACCCACCACAGCTTCGGGATAAAGCCGTTGTCCACAAAATACCCCCGTTGTTCCCCCCATCACCCCAGTGCTAGCTAGTCCTCCCACTTTCACCGACCCCGGATAGGCATAATCTAAGCCTTGTAAAAAATCATTAATTTTGTCAAAGTAAGGATCTACCAGCAAAATAAATTGAGGATTATCCTTCGGGTCAACCCCAATTAACTCAACCCATTGGTCAGGGGGACTATCCAAGTCGGGTAACTCTTCCGCCGACAGATGGAATGAATGCACTTCCACCTCGGGCAAATAAGCCAAACTCAAACTAACGGCGGGTTCGCCTTCAATTTCTTCTGCTTGGTTTTGGTCATTCATCCCGACCACACCCCCTGCGCCACAGCCAATTAAGCAGGGAAGATATAATTGCTCTTGGAGTAAAGGCATTAATCGGGAATATTCACTGGCAAAGGCAGAGGAAATAAAGACAATGCCTAAATCTGGAGATGCGTTCAATGCGTTCTGAGCCAGTTCCACAACCTCCTTCACCGCCGCTTCTAATGAAGGACGCCTAGATAATGCACTTGCCCATCGCATCGGTTGAGTTGTCGATTCTGCCATCTTCACCCTTCCTGAATAGTCCATTCTATTGTGTTAACATAGCAGATTGTGAGGAAATACAGGAAATGCACTGTTTCTGCCTGTTATGATACTCGTCAATGGGGGTATTTTAAACGCAGAATCAGTCATCCATTCTAAAAAAAGAGTCTAAAAACTTCTCTAAGTTAACCAAAACGCTGATATAGAAAGGTCTATCGTTAGCAAATCTTAAAAAATACAACTCAAGACCCTAGTTTTTAGAGAAGTTGATGTATTAAATTAGATAGGATTGCCTACTTGTGCTGTGACCAAGCAGCCCAAGAAACACGGTAAGTGATTCTTGCCCAAGATTCCTTAGCGGGATCGACACCTTTAGCCAGTAGATGTGATTTAACGAAAATTTATGAGCAATATCCAAGAACAAATTGAAAAAGAACGGGAAGAAGCACGGACTGTCTGCGACGTGCAAGGCTCCAACTCTAAAGAATGTGCAGCCGCTTGGGATGCTGTAGAAGAACTACAAGCTGAAGCTGCCCATCAAAAACAGGATAAACCGAAAACCTCTTTCCAAGTCTATTGCGACGATAACCCGGATGCGGCTGAATGCCGTCTCTATGAAGACTAATTTCTGAAGGTAAATTTCAGCAGACTGCCAAACAGGCAGAGTCATCATTTGATGGGTAGTCAATTTCTGCCCTTCTTTACTCCCTAATCATTTTCTGCACGGAAAATTCCCCTTTGGAGTCTGTTGATTCATAAGCAACTGGGACTTAACTTTGGTTAACCAGTTGCTTAATTTTTCTGTATTACGTTGAATTTTTAACAATGTCTAATATTATAATCGCTGCCACATCCCCTTGGTTTGGATCATTAGTCTGGATGGACTACCGACTTGCCGTTTTGTTTACGGTGATTCTTCCTTTAATCTTATTAATTTGGGCATTCGTTCAAAAGGTAGAATCGATTCAACGATTATTGACAACCTATTGGCGTGTAGCGAGTTTATTAATTATTACTGTTTATTTAATGATTGCTGCCCTTCCGATTAGCTTTTTAGCCGCCTTCATAGCGCGAATATTAATTCCGATTAGTTTATGGTTTTGGGTGGATCTCAACGAAGAAATTGAGGATTTGCAACCCTCGGCTTTGAAGTTAAGTTTCACCTCCTGGCGTTGGGCTGTTTCAATTTATAATAGTTTAGGAGCGATCGCACTTCTTCCCTTTTTACCTTGCGCTTTTACGAAAAGCTCTAAAGACTTAATTGCTGATCCGAATTGTCGCATTTGGTTAGATCCCTCTTGGTTATATCGAGAAATTTTTCACCCGAACTTAACCCCCCAATTTATCGGATTTATTGCTTTAGTCGGTTTAGCCTTTTATGTCATTTGTTTAGGCTATTTTATCTTCTTCAAATTAGGAAAACAAGGCCGTTCTGCCACCAGTTAGAAAGAGCGGAGGGAGCGGAGGGAGCGCCTTTGAGCGCCTTTGAGCGCCTTTGAGCAGGGGAAGCAGGGGAAGCGGAGGGAGCGCCTTTGAGCGGGGGGAGAAAATTATACTTATTACAAGAGTGCCTATTCCCTAATTCTTAATTCTTAATTCTTAATTCTTCCTTATTTTGCTTCTACCCAAACTTTAAGACCTTCGACCCGCAAACCTTGACCACGAGTGCCACAGTATTGACCGTTTTGGCAGATGGGAACATCGCCTTTATTTTGAATATGGGCGGTGTAACAAACGTTGTAGTTGGCGGCTTGTGGCCCTGTTAGTTCAATGGCAAATCCTTCCACTTGTTGATTTTT
>JBMDYE010000182.1:0-21080 GCA_048595135.1 Planktothrix sp.
CGAATAATAATGAAACTTTAACCCAAGAATTAATTAATTACTGTCCTAAAAAACAAAATCAGTAATTAGCCGTAGGGGCGTTGGCGGAGCCTGCCGTTAGGCTCAGCATTCGGGCAGTAATCTAGGAGAAAAACCGATAAATTGTCGAACGTATGCTTCGCCCTTACAGTAATCGGTACTTCTTCTCTATTTCCTATTCCCTATTACCCATTCTTAATTCTTAATTCTTAATTCTTAATTCTTAATTCCTAATGGTGTATTTCCAAACTCAAGACATACCGCCCCATTTGTAGATTTTCTGACCAAAGCTCGTATTCTAATCGTAAAGATTCCGGGAGGGGATGTCCAGTTAATTTTAACTGACGAGTAAAATTACGCAGTCTTAATTGACTGCCCATTGCTTTTAAATCGGTGTGCAGGTAATATCGACTTAACCCATACATTCCCTGCTGCCAGAGATGACGATAACTGTAATTTCCCTGCCCTTGCATAGTCATCACGGCGCGATAGGGAGACACTTCTAACCAAAGAGAGCGGGGTTTTTGAGGAGGTAAAGCGATCGCCTCTGAGTCCGGTTCCCAATCCACTAACCTCGGTTCATGTAACAATAAATGAAACTGATCACGGTCTTTTTGATAAAGCGTTGCCGCCGACTCAACCAAGCAACGGAGAGGTAAATCTACCGCCACTAAAGACAAACTAACGGGAACGCGATAGTGCGTTAACATAAAAACACTTCCGATGAAAAGAGAATTCCTGTTTAAGAGCGCTGAGGGAGCCAGGAAAGCGGTAGGATGACTAGGGCAATCCTTCCTCATCTCTATCGTAAAATGCAAGGGTCAATCGTAACAACAAAAACCACAGAAACTGAGCAAATATTAACAATACAACCCCCCGCCTCTGGATTAGCCTTAAAAGGAAGAATCAGCATTCCTGGGGATAAATCCATTTCCCATCGTGCCTTAATGTTGGGGGCGCTGGCAGAAGGAACGACAATTATTGAAGGATTATTACTCGGCGCCGACCCCCGCAGTACCGCCAGTTGCTTTTCCCAGATGGGGGCTATTATTTCTGAACTGAATTCTGAACGAGTCGAAGTGCAAGGTATTGGGCTGGGAAACTTGCAGGAACCCACCCAAGTCCTCGACGCCGGAAATTCAGGAACCACCTTACGCCTGATGTTAGGTATTCTCGCCTCCCACCCGGGACGCTTCTTTACCGTCACCGGAGATCAGTCCTTAGTCCGACGCCCCATGTCTCGTGTCACGAAACCCTTACAACAAATGGGGGCTACGATTTGGGGACGTCAAAACGGGTCTTACGCTCCTTTAGCCGTTCAAGGACAAACCCTGCACCCCACCCATTATTTTTCCCCCGTAGCGTCCGCCCAGGTGAAATCTTGTATTCTCCTGGCGGCATTAATGACGGAAGGGGAAACCATTGTCACCGAACCCGCCTTATCCCGTGACCACAGCGAACGGATGTTAAAAGCGTTTGGGGCGGATATTACCGTTGAACCGGATACCTTAAGTGTCATTGTCAAAGGGCCAGCCAAATTACAGGGTCAAAATGTCATCGTTCCAGGAGATATTAGTTCGGCTGCCTTTTGGTTGGTGGCGGCGGCTATTGTTCCTGGGTCAGAATTAGTCATAGAAAATGTCGGAGTCAACCCCACCCGAACCGGAATTTTAGAAGCGTTGGAAATGATGGGGGCGGATATTCAATTAGAACAGGAACGCATCGTTGCAGGAGAACCCGTTGCGGATCTTCGAGTGAAACACAGTGCCTTAAAAGCTTGTGAAATTAAGGGAGATATTATTCCCCGGTTAATTGATGAAATTCCAATTTTAGCGGTGGCGGCGGCATTTGCAGAAGGGACAACGATGATTCGAGATGCAGAAGAACTGCGGGTGAAAGAAAGCGATCGCATTGCCGTGATGGCCACTCAACTGAGTCAACTGGGTGCAAAGATTACAGAACTGCCCGATGGCTTGGAAATTACAGGGGGTTTTCCCTTAACGGGAACCGAGGTAGACAGCGATACCGATCATCGCATTGCCATGAGTTTAGCCATTGCGGGTTTAAATGCTCAAGGCACAACAACCATCCATCGGGCAGAAGCCGCCGGAATTTCCTATCCGAATTTTGTGGCGACCTTAGAAACAGTTTGTACCCAATAAGTGGCTATGGTGGGCATCGCCCACCCAACGTTTTATTTCCCGCCTGTGACTTGTTCCTTGTAGGCTTTGAACTCTTGGACTAATTCTTGACGAGTCGTAGCTTTCAGTAAATAGCGGTACACAAACCAAGCGGTGTATCCCATCCCAATTAACTCAAAGGTCGGTGCTAACAGGGGAACATCATTGAGAGAATCAATCACCGCAAATAATACTTTCAGGGTGACCAGCGTTGATAAAATCAAGGCAACGGTGATAATCGGTTTTTGGTAGGAATTAAAAAAGTCGCCCACATAACCGGGAAGTTCAGACAAAACGACGACAACTTTTTCTTTAATTTCCTCAAATTGAGCATTCGCTGACGAAGTAGGTGCAATTGCTCCCCCAGTTTCCACCGTCACGTCAATTTGGGAGTTACCAACTGTGGTTGAGGTATCTATTGTTTTCGTCGGTTCTTGCATTGTTCGTCTCCTTGATTAAAATAATGGACAATAACAATCGATTTTAAGCCAGTGAGAACAGGTTTTTCCCAACAGTAAACGTTGATGAAGCTGATCTATTTTGGATTGTAGGTTGGTGGTTTTAAATTGACCACCCCCACAAGGAAGGAAAGATTTTCCCAGCTTAAACTTTCCCCAAAAACCGGGTTTCTCAAAGAAACCCGGTTTTTAATCCCGTTAATAATCTAACGGTAAACCACATTGTTCCAAGGTCGAGCGATCTTGCAACAATTCTTGAGTTGGTTGATCCACCTGAATTGTTCCCTGTTTTAAAATCATCGCTCGTTCAGTGACTTGCGCCACCCACTGTAAATCATGGGACGCGATTAACATCACTTGCACAGAAAGTTGGGGCAAAATTTGCGCCAGTTCTCGACGCCACCATGGATCAAGACCATTGGTGGGTTCATCTAAAATTAATATTTCGGGTTCTAACGCTAAAATTGCCGCTAATGCCGCCAGTCGTTTTTGACCTCCTGATAATTCATAGACAGAACGGTTCGCACAATCTGCCAGTCCAAAATCTGCTAATAAACGCCGGGTTTGTTCAGCGGCGACATTCGGATCAACACCATAATTACAGGGGCCAAACATAATATCCTCTGAAATGGTTGGCATAAACAATTGATCATCGGGATCTTGAAAACAAAATCCCACCCGTCGCCGCACCTCCGGTAAGGTGGCGGGTTCTAACGGAATTCCTTGTATCCAAATTTGACCGGAATTTGGCTGTTTTAACCCGATTAACAGTTCCATTAAGGTGCTTTTTCCCGTTCCCGTTCGTCCTAATAAGGCAATCCGTTCACCCGCTTTTAAGGTGAAAGAAATATTTTGTAAAATGGGTTCTTGTTGGGGATAGCCAAAAACTAAATTTTCGACTTGAACGGCAATTCCTGGCACTTTTTGGGGATCTATTTTCGGAATAGAAGGGTTTAAAGAAGAAGAATAACTCAAAATCCAATTTCCTTTAATAAATGAGTTCAAATCCTATTAGACTAGCGGCAAGGGTTAAGGTTAGGAATAAGGCGATGGTACTGTACCCATCAACACCTCCTTTTTGATCAAGTTTGGGGGCAATTTTGTTGTCATATCCCCGCAATTTCATGGCTTTATACACTTGTTCCGATTGTTGATAACTTCGCACTAACAAACTTCCCGCTAAAGCGGCATAAACTTGTAACGTGCGGCGGTTAAAGTGATGGGGATTAAACCCTCGGAGTCGGCTGGCTTTTTGCATGGTTTTAAATTGGTGTCCCAGTTCAAAGAGATATCGATAGGAAATAAAGATCATATCCGTTAAAATTGGAGAAAGACCGAGCGATCGCAAGGCTTTTATTAAACGTAAAAATGAACTGGTTCCCAACAACACAAACCCCAAGGTTAAAATCGCTAAAAAACGGCTAGTAATTAATAATACTGCTAAACAACCTTCCTGTCGAATTGTTAGAAATCCCCCTTGCCAAAGAATTGTCTGTCCTGATAAAAACGGGAGTAATCCAATCACACCCAATAAGAAAAAACCTGGATAGGTTAATCGTTGTACTAAAAAAGATAACGGCAATTTAGATAAACTAAAAAAAAGTAATGTGATCAATAACATCACCGGAATTAACCGCAAATCTTGAACCGCCGCAAACGCAAACATTAACGTGAATAATCCAATTAACTTATACCGTTCATCCCAACGATGAATCGGTGAATTTAGATGAGAATATTGATCAATTGCAAAATTCATAATCATTAATCAGTAATCCGTTGTAGGGGCGTTGGCGAAGCCTGCCGTTAGGCTCATCATACGTTCGACAACTTATCGGTTTTTATCCTAAATTTCTGCCCGAATGCTTCGCCCCTACCCAGTTATCAATTCTTAATTCTTAATTCTTAATTCTGATCCTTCGTTTCACTCAGGACGCTACGCGATTCTTAATTCTTAATTCTTAATTCATTAATATTTCTGGTTTTACTCGGTGTAAAAAGTTAACGACCATTGCTGTAAAAAGACCTTCGATAAACATTAAAGGAATATGAGCAAACATTAACCCATAAATGGCGGTTTTTTCCGTTTGAGTATCCAATCCTGATGGTAAATTAGTAATCACAAGACTAAAAAATAAAAATGAAGCCAATCCCACCCCGACCATTCCGGCTAAAAATGCAAATAAATTTAATAATAAGGTTTCATTTAATTGTTTACTAAACCGATAGCGATGATGGAAAATAAAGGCAGAAACTAAAGCCGGAACACCCATAATAATTGCATTAACACCTAAAGTCGTTAATCCCCCATGTCCAAACATAACGGCTTGAAATAATAAACCCACTAAAATAGCCGGAAACCCATACCAACCTAACACCGCACCTAACAACCCATTTAAGACAAGATGGACACTCGCTGGCGGGATAGGAATATGAATTCCTGAAGCTACAAAAAAAGCAGCCGTTAATAACGCAGCTTTGGGAATTCCTTCTGTGGGGTTTGGTTGTCGATTAATTTGCTTTAAAGAATACCAAGTGATTAAACCCGTAATGGCATAACCCCCAATACAAATTTTAGCAGGAATAATTCCTTCTGAAATGTGCATAAACTTCACTCTATCTATTTAATTTAGCTGATAAAATCTTCACCCTTGGTGTGAAGGATTCTTTGCTTTCAGAATATCCTTAAAATTCTAACCTGAGCCCTATCTATTGGTAGAATTTATCAACCTAACCTTGAGATTCTTGATGACTAACCTCCCTGACCGTCTCGGCGGATGAATTGATTTGTTTACCTCGATAGAAAAATAACGCCGTTCCCACACATCCCCAAATCACCGAAGCAATCATTAAGGCTTTTTGGAGAGGAGAAAATTGCTGTTGATTGTTTCCTAAAACTTCTGAGTTTTGGGAGTTATTATTAACATTAGAATCAATGGGAATACTAATTAAAGCACCATGACCCGCTTGTCGAACTTTCACTTCCCAATATCCCGTTTGAGAATAATCAGGCGTAAACCAAAAATAACCGTTTTCATCCGTTACTCCTTTTGACCAAGGTTGAGACGGATCAATCGGAGAATAAATCGTCACCTGAGCATTTTTCATCGGTTGACCCGAATCATATTTCGCTTGAATTTCAACGCTAGAGGTGATTTTGTAATTGGCTTTTGCGCCGTGGGCGATCGCAGGTTCCTGTCCCTGTAAAATAGGAAATATAAGGAGTACAATAAAAGATTGCCATTTCATCCTACTCTGCCTCCTTGATCAACTAACATAGTTTTGATTGTCTCACTCTTTCCTAAAGTCGGTCATTTCTTAATAAAAAATCCCTAATTCTCCTAATTAAGCTAAAATGAGAATTCAGAATCCAATCAATGGATATGATAGATTCTAAACTCAGAAATTAAGATTTATTTCGCTGTTAATTGAGTTTCTTTACAATGGCCCTCTCCCACATGACCAATACTGGGTAAAATACTCATTAACTTTTGGTAATCTGCCTCCGACAATTTTTGTTTTAAGGTGGATAAATCGGCGACTAATTGACCGCCTTCTGCCAGATTAGCAAAGGGATCAAATCCTAAAGCTGTTGTATTAGGTTCTTCTGTAGCCGGGGTATTTCCATCTCCAAATAAATGATCAAAATGGAAGGTTGCTTCTAATTCTCCTTTCCCTCCGGATTGTAAAATTCCCTTTCGTTCATCCCCGACATAATCTCCACAAACAAACTGTAATTCTTGATCAAACTTCAGCACAAAGGGAAGTTTTTGATCTCCTTTTGTTGCCACCCCTTCCATCACCATCACTTGATCGGCAACAGGCTCTTCTTTCCCTTTTTTCATCTTCCAAGAAAAGGCATTATACCGACCTGGAGGCGCCGGAACTTCATTGACTAAAATGGCTTCTGCCTTTTCATCTCCTTCTGCTAAATCAACGATTTTTTCAACGACTAAACTAATACTTTGTTTGGCTGTCGGTTCACCTCCGGTTTCTGCATTGTAAGGGGGATCAGTTTCATAAGCCATTGCTTCACCTAAACTTACAAAAACATGATCAAAATTGATTTGCCAGCCATCTTTAGAAACTAATCCTTGACGGACAAAATCTTCCCCATTCGCTCGTAATTGCATCGAACCCACTTCACCTGTTGCCGTTTGACCAGTCGTTGGTGGTGCAGACGGAGACGTTGGGGATGAGGTTTGATTGTCTGGAGTTTGAGGTTGAGAACAAGCAACCAACGTCGCTATAATAAACCCGGTTAAACTCCCTCGCGTGACTCGTTGTTTTTTCATTGAAAGATGCTAAATACAAACCTTCATGTTCTAGGAAACAGGTTTTTTCCTGGGTTTACAATACCCCCCCTGGGCATCTATACCTAATATAATTCTTAAGAATTAATCCTTTAGGAGGATGACAATTTTAATCTTTTTTACCAAAAATCAGCAACTCTTGTCATAATAAATAAAGTATTTTGAATTTGAACGAACCCATGAGAGAACTTGATCAACCAAAAGCCATCGAACTTCTGAATACAATTATGGAGTTTGAATTAGCCGGGGTTGTCCGTTATACCCACTATTCCCTAATGGTAACAGGGCCGAACCGTTTACCCATTGTTCAGTTTTTTAAAGCGCAAGCCAGTGAATCTTTGCTTCATGCTCAACAAGCCGGAGAAATTCTCACCGGTTTAGAAGGACATCCGAGCCAAAAAATTGCTCCCATTGAGGAAAGTTATAAACATTCCGTTAAAGATATTTTAGAAGAAAGTCTAGCCCATGAACGCAAAGCTTTACAGCTTTATAAAGACTTTTTAGCGGTCTCTGAAAATGCGAGCATTTATTTAGAAGAATATGCTCGGACGATGATTGGTCAAGAAGAACTCCACAACATTGAAATTAAAAAAATGTTGCGAGATTTTAGTTAATTTTTCAATCATTAATTTAACAGGGAAAAATGGGGAGAATCCTCACTTATTCCCTTTTTTAATTGAACTTAAGTTGAGGATTAAGTATGAATTTTAGCTTGGCGATACCGACCTTTGTTGTTACCCTTAGAGAAGGATTTGAAGCGGCTTTAGTGGTTGGAATTGTCTTGGCTTGTTTGAAAAAAGCTGGACAATCTCAATTGAATTCTTGGGTTTTTTCAGGAGTGGGTGCGGGAATTATTGGCAGTATTATTGTTGGCATTTTATTTGGCGCATTTATTAAAGGAGTAGAAACGTCAGAACATCCTTACGCGCCTGTTTTTGGGCAATTTTTAGAAGCGGGATTTGGATTGTTTGCGATCGCCATGTTAAGTTGGATGTTAATTTGGATGACCCAACAAGCCAAAACCTTAAAATCGGAAGTGGAAGGTGCTGTTAAAACCGCCATTGATCAAAATCAAACCGCCGCCGGATGGGGAATTTTTAGCTTAATTTTAATTGCGGTCTTGCGAGAAGGATTTGAAACGGTTCTGTTTATTGCGGCTAACCTTCAACAAGGGATTGTTCCTGTGATTGGAGCATTAACTGGATTAATTACAGCCACCGGATTAGGAATTTTATTATTTAGGTTTGGCGTTAAAATTAATATTCGGTTATTTTTCCAAATTATGGGGATTTTCCTGTTATTAATTGTTGCGGGATTAGTATTATCCGTCCTGAAACATATCGATGCTGGTGTTAATATTTTATCTCAAATTAACCCGGAATATGCAGGACTTTGCTTAACAGAACCGAATTCCTGTTTATTAGGGCCGTTAGTGATTAATGCTCATGATGTTTTACCCGATAAACAATTTCCTGGGGTCATTCTGAAGGCATTATTTGGCTATCGAGATCAATTGTATTTAGTGCAGATTGTGGGTTATTTCCTGTTTTTATTCACTATTGGTGGGTTATATTTAGGGGAATTAAGCAGTCAAGCGATCGCTTCTTCAAAACCCCAAAAAACGACGGTTTAACTGTTTAAGGGTTGGGTAGATTATTCTACCCTTTAATTTGAGATTAAGCACTGACAAAAGCAGATCTAGATCTTGGGTTGCCATAGGGCGATCGCTTTTTGTATATCTTTGGGTACAGTAATAATAGTCGTCAATTTATAAAGAATAGGTGAAATATGCTAAAGTTTGTCATTGCAGCTTTAGTCGCCTTAGAGATTATCTTGCTCAATTCCTGGAGGCTTCCCCCAGCCAACGCTACCACTCCCGACTCAGAAGTGTATATTTGGGATTATGCTTCCGTGGGTAGCAGTGAACTGGTTTGTAAAAAAGTCGTTTTCCACCCTGAAAATCGACCCCTTCCTCCCGGTGTTGAGGTTCAGCCTGCTAGCATTCGTTCTAAGATTGTTCAGGATGCTGAGTGCAGTCATTTAAAAAAACCTACTTTAAAATAAAATAGTCTCAGACAGGAAGTTGAAATTCTCTTAAGATTAGGAGGATTCAATTTCCTTTATTTAATAAATATGTCGCTTTTTAGTCGTCTTTTAAAGTTAAATACAAGCAGTAACGCTGAAATTTCAACTCAAAGAACATTATAATAGTATTGAAAAAGGTGATTATCATGAGTATTCGTGAACTCGTTATTGCTAAATTAGAGAAACTTCCTGAACCCCTCCTACAGGAAGTTAACCAAGTGATTGATCAGATCATTGACCAACATCTTGATAAAACCGTTGACAGTAATGTTAGTGAACAGTTTCTCCAAGCTTGGCTAAAATGGTTTGAAGGGGTCGATCAGTTACAGGTCAATACGATAACACCAACTAGCGAATATCAAGAAATATTACTGAATAAATATCGCCAGCAAGGTCTAAATCTATGATTCTTTGTGATGCGGGTGTTTTACTTTGTTTAGTTGATTACAGCCAACCCAAACATCTAGCCTACAGACGTACAATTCAAAGATTAAGAAAACCTCTGGTCACAACTTGGTCATGCTTGACAGAAGCCATGTATCTTGCTCTACATCGTGGCGGTTGGATGATGCAAAAACAGTTAAGTCAACTTCTGTTGGATAAATTACTGATTATTTACGAAATTCAAGAAAGTGACTATATTAGTGTATTTGCATTGATGGAACAGTATTCTGATCGTCCAATGGATTTAGCAGATGCAACTTTAGTTCTAGTCGCTGAAAAAACAGGGTATCGTCAAATTTTAACTCTTGATTCTGATTTCTTATTTTATCGAATTGGTAATCAAGATACTTTTGATATTATTCAAGTTCTGTAATTCAATGTTGAGCATCCCCCAAAAATAGTAGGGGAATGACAACGCCATATCCCCTACTTGATTTTATTAAATCACGCTAAAATTACTTGTCATTTAACGCAGCAATTCCAGGTAACTCTTTTCCTTCCAACAGTTCCAAACTAGCGCCACCTCCGGTGGAAATATGGCTCATTTGTTCGCCTAACTCCAACTGTTCAACCGCCGCAACGGAGTCACCACCCCCGATAATGGTAATCGCGCCTGTTTTGGTTAAATCTGCTAAAGATAAAGCGATCGCTTTTGTCCCTGCTGCAAATTTCTCAAACTCAAACACTCCCATCGGGCCATTCCAAATCACCGTTTTGCAGTCAGCTAACGCCTCTTGGAACACTTTAATCGAATCAGGGCCAATATCTAACCCCATCCACCCATCGGGAATGGCTTCAATGCTAACAGTTTGAGCTTCTGCATCCGCCGCAAATTTATCCGCAACAATCACATCGGTGGGTAACAGCATTTGTACGCCTTTTTCTTTGGCTTTCGCTTCTAAAGATTTTGCTAATTCCAGCTTATCTTCTTCCACCAAAGATTTACCGACATTCAAACCCCGTGCTTTATAGAAAGTGAAAATCATCCCACCGCCTAACAGCAACTTATCGCATTTATCTAAAAGTGCTTCAATCACACCAATTTTAGAAGACACCTTAGAACCCCCCACAATCGCCGCTAACGGACGTTGGGGTTCTTCAATGGCGCCTTGTAAAAACTTCAGTTCTTTTTCAATCAAATAACCCGCCACAGAAGGACTCAAATAATGAGTCACCCCTTCGGTGGACGCATGGGCGCGGTGGGCGGTTCCAAAGGCATCGTTAACGTATAAATCCGCAACAGATGCTAATTGTTTTGCAAATTCGGGGTCGTTGTCTTCTTCCTCAGCGTAGAAGCGAACATTTTCTAATAGGGCCACATCCCCATTTTGCATTTCGCCGACGACTTTGGCCACTGCTTCCCCAATACAATCGTCACATTTTTTAACAGCTTTACCGAGTAATTCCGATAACCGTGCAGCCACAGGGGTTAAGCGCATGGAGTCATTGACTTTCCCCTTGGGACGACCAAAGTGGCTGGTTAAAATAACCTTAGCGCCTTTGGAGGTTAAATCTTGAATCGTAGGCAGAGCAGCACGAATCCGAGTATCGTCTGTAATCGAACCATTATCAATGGGGACGTTAAAGTCAACACGCACTAACACCCGTTTGCCCGATAACTCGGATGCCGATAAATCTGCTACAGTTTTTTTTGTCACCGGTTAGATCCTCCTTGGATTCTGCTTTTCTTTGACTAGGATTAAATTAGGGTGGCACTGGTCACGTTTTCAACAGCCCCGATGCTGTCGCTAACGGGATCAACTGCCAATCACCCAATCGTTCACCGTAAACATTCTACCGAAGTCCGCGTCTTGGAGATGCGAGATTATGTTTAAGACCGTTTTATTTGCCATTGACCATAGCCGTGAAGCTCGTGAGGCGGCTGATAAAGTTGTCAACATTGTCAAAACTTATCAGGCGAGTCTCTATGTTCTGGCTGTTGTTGAACCGAATGCTGAAGCGACCGGAACACCGCCCCACTCTGAGGAAATGACGTCCCCAGACACAGTGGCGGAGTTACTAGAAAAAGCAACCACAATGTTTTCAGCCGAAGGCATTACCATCAAAACCTTAGAACGTCAAGGAAAACCCGCCTTTACCATCTGTGATGTTGCGGATGAAATTGGCGCTGACTTGATTGTGATGGGAAGTCGAGGCGCTGGCTTAACCGAAGAAGGCGCCGCCGATAGTGTCACCAACCGTGTGATTAATCTGTCTCCCTGTCCGATTCTGGTTGTACCGTAGTATACAGTCACGCCTTCGTAGGGGCGGAGTCACCCCGCCCCTACAATTCTTAATTCTTAATTCTTAATTCTTAATTCTTAATTCCTCTCAATGTCTATTCAATGGTATCCCGGTCATATTGCTAAAGCGGAACGCACCCTGCAAGAACAACTCAAGCGGGTGGATGTGGTATTGGAAGTGCGGGATGCGAGAATTCCCTTAGCAACCCATCACCCCCAAGTTCCCCAATGGGTGGGAGGGAAAACGAAATTGCTGGTGATTAACCGCATGGATATGATTCCTTCCTATATTCAAAAACAATGGGAAGAATGGTTTGAAGAACGGGGAGAAACACCGTATTTTACCAATTCTCAATTGGGTCAAGGTGTCGAAGCGGTGACGAAAGCGGCGCAAGCGGCAGGCGCTAAAATGAACGAAAAACGCGCCTCACGGGGGATGTTACCTCGTCCAGTGCGGGCGGTGGTGATTGGATTTCCGAATGTGGGAAAATCCGCTTTAATTAATCGGTTATTGAAGAAACGAGTGGTTGATAGCGCTCGCCGTCCTGGGGTAACCAAACAGTTAAGATGGGTGCGAATTTCTGACGCCATTGAGTTATTAGACGCTCCTGGAGTCATTCCCACTCGGTTGTACAATCAACAAGATGCGTTAAAATTAGCCATCTGTGAAGATATTGGCGAAGCGTCTTATGATAATCAACAAGTTGCTGCGGGGATGATTGAGTTATTTCAAGATTTGAATTTAACCCATTTATTAAATGCCCGTTATGAATTAGAACCCACCACTTCCAATGGGGAATTTTATTTAGAACAATTAGCCGAAAAACGTCATAAAGGCGATATCGAAAGAACCGCCCGTGAATTACTGAATGATTTTCGGAAAGGATTCATTGGTAATATTGCTTTAGAATTACCCCCTAATTCGTAGTTGCGCTTTAGCGCGCTTAGAAAATTAGTATAACGGCTCTGGCAGTTAGGATATATCGTAAGTCTAAATCAATTGTAAAACTGTTTTGCTCCCCAATTTATTGTAGGGGCGAGGCGCGCTTCGCCCGTCCCTCGAAATCACAGTATTTTTTAGGATTAACAAACGAATGACAAGCTAATAGTTGAGCCAACTTAACGCTTGTTCTGAAGTGAGTTGAGTGGCGGGTTGGGAGAGTAATTCTAAATAAAGTTGACTAAGATTTTCTGCAACCCCTTCCCAACTAAATTGTTTTTCAACTTCTTTTCGCCCCGCTTCTCCCAGTTGTTTTGCTAAATCATGATTCAATAAAATTTTATCAATGGCATCCCGAAACGCTAGATCATCTTTTGGCGGACATAATAACCCACTAACTTCAGGAATAACCGTATATTTTAATCCCCCCACATCAGAAGCCACAACGGGAGTATAACTTGCCATGGCTTCAATTGCCACTAATCCAAAGGGTTCATAATGGCTGGGAACCACACAAACATCCGCAGCACTATAATATAAGGGCAGGTCTTCATCTAAAATTCGCCCGGTAAATAAGGTAATAGTTTCTAAGTTTAATTCATGAACAATTTTTTCAATGCGATCGCGTTCCGCCCCATCACTACAACCCGGACGAGAACCGCCCCCAATAATTAATTTTAATTGCGGAGAATGTCTCAGTTTAGATTCTGCCATCGCCCTGACTAACGTTTCGATTCCTTTTCGCGGATCAAAGCGACCAATATAAAACACAATTTTTCCATCGGGATCAAGTCCTAATTTTTCCCGTGCTTGTTGTCGAGAAACTTGACCAAATTGTTGAATATCCGTACCGCAGGGAATAATATCAGTTTTCCCAAACGGAGAAACTAATTCGCGTAAAAATTCATATTCTTGGGGACTGGTCGCGATCGCTCGTTCTGTCAATTCTAAACAAGCTTTTTCAACCAATAATCGCGTATCAGCAATTTCAGGAATATAGGAAACCGCTTGATATTTAACCGCCCCTAATGAATGATAAGTATGAACTTGTCGCAGCGGTTGCAGTTTCTTGAGTTGTAACCCGACCCAACCGGAAAGCCAATAATTGGTATGCACTAATTCATATTGAACGCCCGTAATTGCTTGAAATTGTTGAAATTGCTTGACAAATTGAGGTAAATAGGGAAACCCTTGATCTCTGGGAATAAATTCTTCCGGCCCCGCAATTAAACGAATAGTACGACAATTGGGACTATGTTCAACAATGATGGATTGGTCGGCGTGGCTTTTGCGGGTAAACATATCCACCTGCCATCCCAGTTTGGCTAAGGCTTCCCCCACCTCCCGCACATAAACATTTTGACCTCCCGCTTCTTCCTGTCCAATTTCAATATCTGGATCACCGTGAATGGAAATGAGTGCAATGGGTTGTGGATATTGAGAAACCATAAGGCGGGAGTTCAGCGTCAAACTATTAGAACAACAGGGGGTTCGATTCCCCTCAAACCCATACCATTCAGAAGTCAGATCAACGGATGTTTAAAAAAACGGCGAGTGTTGCCGTGATCGCCTCAGAAAGTAGAAAGAATTTTAGCATTATTTTATCCAAACCTGTACCCTTTGAGCAAGTTATTTTAATCGTCCTGAACGCAAAATACTAATAATTAACCAGAATCCCAAAAAACTGGCAACCCCAAATAAAGCGTTTGTTAAAAGCGTTAAATGGGTCATTTGTGTATTTGTTGTAACAATCGCCGCTCCGATAATTAATGAACCCACAACAAGACTAAAGGAAATCCGATTTGCTGAATCATCTAAACTGCGCCGTAAGGGGTCTAATTCTTGTAGGGTTAAATTCCATTTTTGGGTTTCGGAAGTAACTCGATTTAACAGGAGTTCTAATTGTCTTGGGGATTGGAAGGATAAACTTTTTAAATCTAAAGCAGTTCTTAATAAGGTTTGGGCGGGATCATCTCCAAACAATTGTCGTCTAAATAAATCCGTCATTAACGGTTTCATTTCTTCTAATAAATTAACCTGGGGATCAAAACTTCTGACTACCCCTTCTAAATTCGCTAAAGTTTTAGAAAATAATCCTAAATTACTGGGAACTTTTACTTTATTATTTCGAGCCAGTTGCATGATTTCATAAAAGACTTCCGATAAGTTTAGTTCCGCAAGGCTAATATTATAATATTTTCGCAAAAGTTTCGCAAAATCATATTCCAGTTTAGATAAGCTTTTAGGATTGGCGGATTCTGCCATTTGTAAGGTTAATTGGGTACAGCGTTGTTCATCTAAATCAACAATTGCTAATAATAATTCCGTTAAATTTTGTTGGGTTCGGGGGTCAAGGCGTCCCACCATGCCAAAATCTAATAAAGCGATGCGCCCATCATTAAGATAAAAAATATTCCCGGGATGGGGATCGGCATGGAAAAATCCATTAATATAAAACTGTTGGAAAAACAAGCGACAAATTAAGATCGTAATGGCGCGACGTTCAGCTTCAATATCCCCTTGATATTGGAGTCCTTTTAATTCTGCGGTTAAAATGGGTTTACCATGGAGCCATTCTAAAACCAGAATTCTAGGGGTTGTGATCTCCCAATACACTTGAGGAATCGTAAATTTTTCAGGATCATACCAACTGCTTTTCGATAAATTCCGCCGCAGTTCTTCGGTATGAAAGGCTTCTTTTGTAAAGTTTAATTCCGCTCGTAACGCGCTCGCAAATTCCTCAGCTAATCCCACAATATCATAATCTTGACCCACATCGGTTAGGGAAACTAATTCCGCTAACATTTTTAGTAAAGTAATATCTTGTTCAATAATTTTATCAATACCAGGACGCTGAATTTTAATCGCGACTTCCTGACCAGTTAATAATTTAGCATAATGGGTTTGGGCAATCGATCCGGCGGCGATCGCCACAGGACTAATCTGAGCAAAAACTTGTTCTAAAGGCTGTTTAAATTCTTGTTGTAAAACCGTTTCTACCTGTGACCAAGGAACCGCCGGAACATCGGCTTGTAAACTCGATAAGGTATCAATATAGCTACCGGGCAATAAATCAGGACGAGTGCTTAATAACTGCCCTAATTTAACATAAACAGGCCCTAATTCAATTAAAATTTTTCGCAAAACAGCCGGAGGAGGTAAAGAAGGTTCTTTGGTCGTTCCTCCGGTAAGAAGACCTCGCATATAATCCCAACCATTGCGAAGAACCACTTCAATAATTTCTGCTTGGCGATAACTGGTTTGCGTGATATTCGTTAACACAATACCTCCCTCAGCCTTGAGTTGCTTAAAAACGATCCACCTTAAACATCTGCTTCCGCTCGGATTGTAACAAATCCCCTCAGTAAATGGCATGACGCGAAAGGAGGAATTAAGAATTAAGAATTAAGAATTAAGAAAGAGGAGTCAGAAGTCAGGAGTCAGAATTAAGAATAAATTTCTTCCCCTACTCCCTCCGCTCCCTCCGCTCCCTCCGCTCCCCCTGCTCCCTTCTGCCTCCTTCTGGCTGTTAAACTAGAACCATTCAATTTCCGGTTCGCGATTTTAGGTTGGGATGAAACTCAGACAAATTTTGCCGTTTTTAACGCCTTCTGCTCAAGACTGGTCAACGGAAGCGCGTTGGTTGCATTGGTTAACCTTTTTGTGGTTATTTGTTGGCTTAGTGGTCATGTTCTCCGCGTCTTATCCCATTGCTTATGCAGAAGAGGGCGATGGATTATATTATTTTAAGCGCCAATTAATCTGGACGGCGGTGGGATTAGTTGGATTTAGTTTTGTGGTCAAAACTCCTTTAAAAGTTGGATTAAAAATTGCTCAATGGGGCGTTTTAAGTATTTTAGGATTATTATTTCTCACCTTAGTTCCGGGGTTAGGAACGACGATTAACGGTGCAACCCGTTGGATTTCAATTGGGCCGATTCCCATTCAACCTTCTGAATTAATGAAACCGTTTTTAGTATTACAAAGCGCTCGTTTTTTTGGAAATTGGTATCGCTTAAACTGGCAAGTGCGGTTAACTTGGCTGGGAATTTTTGGCGTTGTTTTGTTATCCATTTTGCTCCAACCGAATTTAAGTACAACGGCATTATGTGGCATGACCTTATGGTTAGTGGCGTTAGCGGCGGGACTGCCTTTTTCTTATTTAGGAGGAACGGCATTAGGTGGGGTACTTTTAGCCACGTTAAGTATTAGTATTAAAGAATATCAAAGACGGCGGATTTTATCCTTTTTAAATCCTTGGGCTGATCCAATTGGAGATGGTTATCAGTTAGTTCAAAGTCTTTTAGCGGTTGGTTCCGGCGGATTTTGGGGAACTGGGTTAGGATTATCACAACAAAAATTATACTATTTACCCATCCAATATAGTGATTTTATTTTCTCCGTTTATGCAGAAGAATTTGGATTTATTGGGGGAATTTTATTATTTTTATTATTAGCATTTTATGGAACTTTTGCCTTGCGAGTTGCCATAAAATCTCGCCGAATTGAACATCAATTAGTGGCAGTTGGTACGATGGTGGTGATGGTGGGACAATCCCTTTTAAATATTGGGGTGGCAACAGGCGCTTTACCCACAACGGGTTTACCCTTACCCTTATTTAGTTATGGGGGAAGTTCAATGATTGCCAGTTTAACGTTAGCAGGGTTATTAATTCGAGTTGCTAGAGAAAGTAATGAAGCTCCTATTATTTCGTTAGCCGAGCATCGATCTAAAAGAAGGAATTAAGAATATAAAGTAGCGTTTACTCCGCGGAGCGTTGGCGTAGCCTGTGCGTAGCACTTAAGGATCACAATTAAGAATTAAGAGACTCAAGTAGCGTCCTGAGTGGAACGTTGGCGGAGCCTGTGCGTAGCACGTAAGGATCAGAATTAAGAATTAGGCACTCTTGCAATAGAAGAATTATCTCCCCCTGCTCCCTCCGCTCCCTCCGCTCCCTCCGCTCCCTCTGCTCCCCCTGCTCCCTCCGCTCCCTCTGCTCCCCCTGCTCCCCCTGCTCCCTCCTCCCTCCTTCTGAGTGATTTTACCGGATGATGGATAGGTGATTGTTATTCAGTACGGGTTGTTGGGAATGAATGGGAATTGTAATAGAAAATTCTGTTCCTTCACCCAGTTGAGATTCAAAGGTGAGGGTTCCGCCATGTTTTTTAATAATTTCATGGCTAATAAATAATCCGAGTCCGGTTCCTTTGCCTACTTCTTTGGTTGTAAAAAACTGTTCAAAGAGTCGTTCTTTGACTTCTGCATTCATTCCCAAGCCATTATCGGTTATTTTAATCGTTACTGTATGGTTTGAATTGACTTCTGTACGAATTTTAATTTTTGGGTAGCTTTCTTCACAGGTGGGATTATCCCATTTGTCTTTCGCTTCTTCTAAAACATCAATGGCATTACTTAACAAATTCATAAAGACTTGATTAATTTGCCCTGCATAACAATTCACTAAAGGAAGATTTCCATATTCTTTTTGGACAATAATTTGAGGGCGATCTGATTGAGGTTTGAGGCGATTTTTTAAAATTAATAAAGTGGTTTCTAACCCTTCATGTAAATTAGTCGGTACCATCACTTGATCATCTCTTCGGGCAAAATTACGGAGCGATCGCACAATCTGAAAAATGCGGTCTGTTCCGATTTTCATAGCCATTAACACTTGAGGTAAATCTTCAAATAGGAAATCTAAATCGAGATTTTGAATGTATTCTTCAAGGTCTGGATGCGGTTGAGGATATTGTTGATAATAGAATTTTAAGAGATTAAGTAAATCTAAAACATAAGTTTCCAGATAAGTTAAATTTCCATAAAGGCAATTAATCGGATTATTAATTTCATGGGCTAAACTTGCCATTAATTGTCCTAAAGATGCCATTTTTTCCTGGTGTAACAGTTGCCCTTGAGTTTCTTTTAACTCTTGTAAGGCTTTTGCTAACTGTTGAGTCTGAGCTTGAGCGAGTGCGATGGTCTCACAAACTTTGTCATACAGTTTAATTTGTTTGGTTTGGATGGATAGGTATTCTTCCTCGCTTTCTTTCTGATATTGACTCACGACCGCATCTAAGGATTTTAACAGTTGATCGGATGATGCTGTTAAAATATAACTCAGGTTAGAATCTTCCAGAGTTAATTGATAATCTGGTGTTTGTAACAACCCTCGAACTGCATTAATATAATAACGAACTTCTTGATCTAAATTATAAGGAGTTTGGTAATATATCCGTCTTAGCTCGGAGGAAAGATTCGCTTTTAGATTTAAACTCCGATTTCCATAAAGCAAGTCATGATGAGACTGTTCAAATAATTCTAAATTTTGTTGTAAAATCACCCGAATTTTCAGACGATCAAGTTCTGATTGGGTACTAACTAATTTTAAGCTAAACAGGGCAATCCTTTGAGACAGCATCCGTTGACGACCACTTAAATTAATAACAGCAGCGCTAACTTTCTGAATATTATTAATTTTCTCTAAGTTAAAGCAGTCTTCAATTTGGCTCATGGGTAACAGTCCTAACCCTGTTGACAATTGATTGATGGAATGAAACATTGAACCTTTATTCCCTGGTAATATTTTTTATCCTATCTTAGACTCATCCATATTTTCTACAAGAAAATAGCAGAGGTATGTATCAGTTATTACACTTAATCAAAGCTAGTTTTTCGTTAAACAAAACTGACCGATGCAGGGGATTCATGAATACTAAATAGTGAAGTCTTTCTGGCTCGATCTTTTGATTAGGACGGCACCCGATTTTAATTTGATTAAAAATTTACCAATTGTTGAGTTAACCAGGGAAAAATTGAAGTTTTGATAACCGAGTTTTAAGGGAGAAGAGCATAAGCTCAAGAAAAATAGAACTTGAAATTGATCATTTAACTCCTGGCTCTATTTTTCTTGAACCTGCTAATTTAGAAATAGATAACCATCTTCTGCACTAGGGTTTTTTGATATCCCGCGCCAGGTTGCGGTACATATCCAAACTGCTATCACCGCGCCGACGTTCTAACACCTCTGGAGAGAGAGAAGAACCCGTTAAAGTATTGGAGACGGTGGTGTTGGAAGCATTCAGGGTTTCTGTTTTTGCTTTGGGAATAGAAACCTGAACTGTTTCTCCAGAAGCGGTTTTGGGGAAACTTTTCTTCACAGGTTCCATATTCACAAATCGTTGTGTGTCTCCGAGTGATTTAGCATCATCCCCATCTAAATAAAACCCACTACCTGTTTTCGAGGTAGCATCTTGGGATTTTTTGCCAAATAATCCCCCAAAGAGTCCAGCCATTTTACTCTCCTGCCTATGGTAATTTAAACTTATGTTTCATTATGTTAAATTCTATCAAATTTTGTTCAAAAAATCACTCTTAACATAGATGACAAGGGGAAGGGGAGGCGGAGGGAGCCGGGGGAGCCGGGGGAGCGGAGGGAGCGGAGGGAGCCGGGGGAGATAATTCTTCTATTGCAAGATTGCAAGATTGCCTATTGCGAGATTGCCCATTCTTAATTCTTAATTCTTAATTCTTAATTCTTCTTAATCAGTGCTAAGGCTCCTTTAACGGTTTCGGGGAAAATAACGACTAAGCTACTGGGGGGAGCTTCAGCCATTGCTTTTTCAACGGCTTGGGCTTCGTTGAGAATAATTTCACAATCAAAATTCGGGTTTTCCTGTTTAACACCGGCATAAATCTCTTTGGCGACATCCCCTCGCGGACAACCTCGGTTATCCTGATCTTCCTTAATAATGATCCGGTCAAACATCTGGGCGGATAAACGTCCTAATTCCATAAAATCTTCAGGACGGCGATCGCCCGGTGCGCCGACAACGCCGATCCGTTTGCCATCGGGCCAGTTCTGCACAAACTGACTAATGGCTTGAAAACTGGCTCGGTTGTGGGCATAATCTAACAACACATGAAAATCTCTCACTGCAATTAAATTCATCCGGCCTGGAGTTTGTTCCACCGACGCCTCGAAGGTTCGTAACCCCTGAGCGATCTCAGTAATTGTAACACCCTGTAAATAGGCGGCTAAGGTGGCGGCTAAGGCATTTGCCACCATAAACGGAGCTAACCCCCGTAAGGTTAAGGGAATATTTGTTAACTGTTCAACGCGGATCACTTGATCCGCTTTTAAAATGGTGAGATACCCTT
This sequence comes from Planktothrix sp., assembly GCA_048595135.1. Taxonomy (GTDB): domain Bacteria; phylum Cyanobacteriota; class Cyanobacteriia; order Cyanobacteriales; family Microcoleaceae; genus JBMDYE01. The sequence continues at coordinate 20,837 of JBMDYE010000182.1, forward strand.
CTTCTGAAATTGCTGCCACTCCCCCCCGTTCAAGATGATCATTAATTAAGGGGTGATCAGGATTTAAGGAAAAATAAGCGACTTTTGCTTTTACCTTACCTGCCATTGCCACGACTAAGGGATCGTCAGCATTTAACACCGCATAATCGCTAGCCGCTTGAGCCACAACGCTTTTCACGTCTGCCATTTCTTCAACGGTGTTAATATCCTGTAATCCCATGTGATCTTCCGATACATTCAACAC
>JBMDYE010000183.1:0-11963 GCA_048595135.1 Planktothrix sp.
GGACTAACGGCATTCATTAACCGTTGCCAATAGTCTACAAATTCCGCATATTTTTTAGCATCTCGTTCACTATAACGGGCGATTTCTGCACAGGTTTTTTCAACGGAACGATGAGCTAAAAAATACTGTCCATTCGGATGCGGACAGAAGACAACGGGGTCACAATATAAATAGTCTAATCCGTATTTTGTTAATTCTAATTCTTGAACAACGGGGCCAAGATGAATAAATTCATGATCAATGGCGCAGAGGTTAAATTTAAACCCTGGGGCTTCTTTGGGCATCACTTCTTCTGTGGTGGCGGCCCCCCCTGGAACGGGTCGTTTTTCTAACAGTAAAACGCTATATCCGGCTTTGAGTAGATAAGCGGCACAAACTAAGCCGTTATGTCCTGCACCAATTAGGATCACATCGTAGGTAGACATGGGAAAACTGCCTCGAAGGGGAGAATTTTAATCATACAAATTGCGATCGCATTTCTCAACCCCACCCATCAATTGTTACAAAATGTACATCTTTGGACAGACGGGAAATCTAAGCAGAATCGTTAAGTTAAAAATAGAATCACGTCAAGCAGGAACAAGGAGTAACTGATGGCTCAAACACAAACTCAAAATTCTGAGAGCCTTAGAGAAGAGATTGCTGAAAATGCAGGCGCGAGAGCAGCAGAAATTAATCACAATCCTGCTGTGACCGATGAAGAAACGAAAAATGCAGGAACCGGAGAAGGGCCGAATGGTTCAGGGGGAATTGCTCCCAGTACGGCGGAGAATTATGTTCCCAGCACTTCTGATCCTGAACCGAGTGATCTTCCCAGTTCTCGTTAGTTAAAATTCCTCAGTTTTGATAGCCAACCCCAAGCTAAATTTCTTGCAGGTATAATCAGCAAGCTCAGGTTGGGTATTTCACCAAAACTTGGATACAATATTAATGTTTAATTGTTGTTAATCCGCAAGAGTTTGCTTAACGACATCTCAAATGTTTGAGTCGGTTCCAATCGCCTAAATGACGACATTGCCGGAATAAAGAAAAGGCAGTTCCAAAGGAGCAACCTTGACGCAGGGAGAACTCATAAATCGTATTGACCACTTCTAACAATGCGTCAGGATCAGCCCCTAGCTGGCTATTGAATTGTTCCAACAGGATCTGAGTGTTTTCAGCATCCAAACACAGTCTTAAAGTTTCCTTAACTTGCTCGTATTGGTTGTTCACGGGTTAACTTCTAGATTTAGGAGAAAGAGAGTTAAACAACATTCTATCTTAAGATAGATGAAAAAGCTTTCCCGTAATTATATGTTATCTTTGTCTATTTTTAGAAGTTGAGTTCGCTAAATTTTAAATTGGGGTGGATTTAATCAGTAGTTATACTTAATTTTTAAGCTCTAAAGATCAGGAATTGATGGGCAGAGCATCGTCCTACGGGTTGCTTTCTTTAGCAACAATGCGATCGCTCACTTTTGGATTTAGGGGGGATTGATCTTGAATATAATCCATCACGACATCGGCTAATAAAAACCCTGTATCAACGGCATTTTTTCCTGACTTCATCATCTCATACCCATCCCCACCTGTCATCAAAAAACTATTAGTAATCACTCGATAGGTAGCATTAGGATCAAGGGGTTTTTCTGTGCTATTTTTATCTAAAATTTTAATAGAAATAATCCGAGAACCGGGCGGAGATTTGGGATTATAAACAAATCGTAATCCGGCGACTTGGGGAAACTGACCTTCTCCCAATTCAACTTTGCTCACGCCATGTTCTAAGGCTTGTTGAATTTGTTTTCCGGTTAAGTCTACTCTACCAATCGTATTTCCAAAGGGTAACACTTCGATGACTTGACTGATGCTAATATTTCCCGCCGGAATACTGGCTCGAATTCCTCCCCCATTTAAAATCGCAATTTGACCGCCATCGGCTTTTAATTGGTTTAAAACTGCATCCGCAATTAAATTCCCTAAATTCGTTTCTTTTGTGCGGATATTGTTACGACTTCCATCTAATAAAACAGCCGTTTTACCAATAATGGTTTGACGTAAAATCTCTAAGGGAGCGGAGAACGATTGCAGTTGTTGAGCAAATTCAGAATCAGCTTGAATTTGACGATCAATCGCATGGGGGGAACCGTTCCAAGCCATCACTTCTCCGTTTTTACTAAACGTTACTTCTAAATCTCCTAAATATTTCCCCCATTCCCAATCGGTTACAACTAAAACTAAGTTTCCATTGGGTGTTTTTTCAACAACTGGATAGGGATTTTTTGCCCCCGGAATTGAACCTACAGGGGTGTGAGTATGTCCGCCAATAATAATATCAATTCCCTCTACTTGACGAGCCAAGTTTAAATCCGATTCAAAGCCAATATGGGTTAAGGCGATAATTTTATTCGCACCTTCTTGTTTTAGGGTTTCAACTGTTTGTTTGGCGGTTTTAATCACATTAGTAAAGGTTACGCCTTCACCAGGACTGGAAAGATTAGCGGTTTCTTCTGTTGTTAACCCAAAAATTCCGATTTTTTCATTCTGAACTGGAACAATTACCCAAGGTTTAACTAAACCAGATAATGGGGAATTAGCATCAATATTTAAGTTAGCGGATAACATCGGAAATTTTGCTTTTTTAATAAAATCTGCTAAAGTTTTTTGTCCCCGATCAAATTCATGGTTTCCTAACGCAACGGCGGCATAATTAAGTTGATTATAAAAGGTTAGGTCAGCTTGACCTAAATATTGATTAAAATAAAGGGTTCCTTGGAAGATATCCCCTGCATCTAATAATAAAGTTGGGGTTTTGTTTTGATTAATCAGGGAATCAATTAAGGTTTTTCGGTGAGCAATTCCTCCCAGTTGGCTATCCTTAATCTTGATAGGTTCTAAGTGAGCATGATGATCATTGGTATGGAGAATTCTCAGGGTAAATTCTGGCTTGAAGGGTTGGAAGTAATTCAAGGCGATCGCTAACCCAAAACTTAATAAAAATAAAATGATACTTAATTTTAAGATTCGTTTCATGGTTCCTCCTGTTTAAGTTAACAATAAAAAACCCTGTAGATTAGCAACCCTTGAATGCTACAGGGAAATTTTACATGAAGTGTAGAAAGTTATCGTTAAGGTTTAGTAAAATTTGACTGAAATGTATCCTATTCTGTGGGAATTGAAGCTTCCGCGTTAGCAGCTTGTTCAGAAACCACTTGGGGAACTTCATAACTAATATCGCCAAATACAGATATAAAATCTCCCATTTCCGGGGTATCGCTGACCACTGTAAATTGATCAGGATTAAGAATGACACTTTCATAATCAAAACCCGGTTCCCCCGTTTCGCTGAGAATTGTTAAATCTACGGCGTAGATTTCTTTCGGATTTTGATAACATTCGATCACCGTTCCAATAGTTCCTTTAGTAATAATATTATTTCCAAAGGGAATATCAACCACCGTTGTAACTCGATCATAAACTTTAGCTTTCATTGCTGACTCCTAACTGCTAAATTTAATGTTGACTAAGCCTTTAAACTCTAAGTATAAATTAACTGATCAGTACCAAATCAGCTTCTTTTTTACACCCTGAGTTTTTGTATTGTCTTGAGGTTTTGAACTCAAGTCCCTAGAGGTGGAGTCTTAACGGCTGCATCACTTGGGGTGAGCGTTCATCTTCAAGCTCTGAGGCTGGGTCTATCATAGCTGATCAACTTCTATTCGTCTAATCAAAACATTAAAAACCCGATTTTTGATAGAAACCGGGTTTTTCGGGTGTCGTTACCAAAAATTAAACTAAAACTGAATTAAGCTTAAATGGTCAGGATTCTCAATCAGATATTTTGCCATTAAATATCCAGCAATTGTCCAAGTTTGATAGAGTCTGGCTTGACGACCAATGATTCTTCCGTCCTCATGATCATAGTATTCCGGCCATTCATCTTCATGTAAATATTGTTCTGCAATGGCGATCGCATCCTTCGCCATTTGTTCTTTTCCCATTTTCACCGCAGCCGCCACCAAAGACCACATTAAAACCGGCCAATTTCCGCCATTATGATATGACCAAGGCACATTTTTGGGGTCACATCCCGTAATAATTTCCCAATCTCGATCCATCACCGCCGGATAACAAATTTTCATGGGCATTTCTCCAATTAAACTTGCCCATTGGTTCTTAATTAAATTCAAAATACTCTCTGATTGTTTTTCCGTTGTTAAAGAGCTAATAATCGCTAATAAATTTCCCTGAGAAAAGAACCGAAAATCAATCCAACCTACCCCAACATTCCCCACTAAATAGCCGCCTTTTCGATCAATCCATTCTAAAACCCACTGGGGAACCGTATTTGCATAAATATTAAATTTATTTAATGCTGTTTCTCCAAATTCTTCAGTTTGATAGCGATAAACGCGACGTAATAAAATCGGATCTAACCAATAGTGATCGTGAATATATTTGATCAATCGTTCTAAACGGATCTCTAAATCTAATTGAGCAATATTATCAGGGTTCAGTAATTCTAACCCCACTTTTAAAGCAATATAAAATAACGATTGAATTTCTAATGGATGCCCGTAAACCCCCATGCGACGGTCAATCATAAATGCTCCTTCCGGTACTAACATGGTCGGAGTCATATCAAATCGTTTGGCTAAACATAAATCTAATAATAGTTTAATTCCCCGTTGAAATTCAGGACGATGGGCAATTTTCTCCTCTGGAACATTGGCTTTTTCACAAGCTTTTTCATAACATCGTAATAAGAAAACCCACCATAACCCTGAATCAACGGGAGTCACCCGACCAATCGCTCGTTGACCGAAATCCGCTTTAATTTCCTGTTGATGAACGACTAAAAAGCTGGCAGGCATTAACCCTTCTCCGGGTCTGACCCATTCCCCATTTTGAACATTTTGAGTGAGGAGCGATCGGCGCACTTCTGGAAATAATCCTTCCCCTTCCATCGAGCTTTCTAAATCTAACTGTAAGCCCAAAGTAACTTCCAAAAAGTTTTTGACAATTTCCCGTCTTCCCTGCATTAAAAAAGCTAATCCAGAGGGAAAAAAATCTCGAATAAAGCATTCATTATAATTCACCTGTTCTTCGACAGAAACTGTTTCACTTGCCGCAACGGTTCCCACTGGTTTCCCTTTATAAACTCGAACCGATTCTTGGAGACGATTTTCTGCTTCTGCGATGAAGTTATCATTCATTTTCGGGTTTCCAATTCACTTAATTTTGCCTCTCCGTGACGAACAGAGAAAGAAGTTTATGCTTCTATTCTCTTGCTAATCCCGAGTCGGATGGTTAACTTCTATATGCTTATCATAAGGAGTTTTAGAAATCAAATCTGAGTCGATTCTGAGGTTTGAAATCTTGATTGTATTTGCGGTGACCTGATTAAGCCTAACCCGCTTTCGTTATGGAACTTACACCGAAACTGGAACTAAAAAACTCGGTTTCGCAAAAGTTACCGGGTTTTTGGCTGACACAGAAGCGCACACCGCTATCAGTCTAAGTGCTTAAATCAGGAAGATTCTCCTTTTTTATTAATTTTTCTGACTTTTTCTATCTTTTTATTTCTCATTCTATCTTTATTTCCTAGATCTTACCTTAATTAAAATCCTGATCAAATTCCTATCGACGTTCAAAAAATCATCGAAGAAGCTAGAAAAAGATTCAGAGTTAGGACTGACACAGAAACCGAATTTCTGAAAAAAAGATAGATTTTATCGGCAAATTCTGGGCTAATTCTTAGTTTTTTTACTATGAATTCATCAGTCCTGATATTTTGATCTGTCTAATTTTTTTAAGGGGTTATTATGGCGAATATTCAGGGTTCTACTACCGTTGATAACTTGTTTGGAACACCGGAAGATGATCTAATTTTGGGATTAGATCAACAGGATTTTATTAACGGATTGGATGGAAATGATTTGTTGTTCGGACATCGTGGAAAAGATGTTTTAAGTGGCGGTTTAGGAAACGATAGCCTCTTTGGCGGTTCCGAGGATGATATTCTATCGGGAAATCAAGGAAATGATGTAATTTTTGGGGATGCAGGTGTTGATGTAATCTTAGGTGTGAATGCAGATGATCCAAACGCCGGACTAAGTGAAATTGATAGCTTAACAGGAGGTCAAGGCTCGGATTTCTTTTATTTAGGAAATCAAAATCAAGCGTTTTATAATGGTGGCGGAGACACAGACTTTGCTTTAATTACTGATTTTAATCCCCAGGAAGATTTTCTGATGCGTCATGGAAATCTTCCCTTTGCAACCGCTAATTTAGTGTTAGATAATTTAGGAGCAGGAGTGGGGATTTATGTACAAAATCTTTCGGGTCAAAATGATTTGATTGGTTTCATCCAAGGTCTTAACGAAAGTCAGCTTAACGAGGCTAACAATTTTCTGCCACTTTTAGCTTAATTTTACTTTTTTGTCCTCTGGTTAACTTCACTGTTGATAGTGGTCGGGTGGGTGACGTTAAGGTGATCATGTTTCCAAGCATTCAGTGATCAGTTGTCACCTCCTCGACCCTCAAACTACTTAATACAATACCGATTTCGCCCTTGTTGTTTCGCTTCATAGAGAGCTTGATCCGTAATTTTTAATAAGGTTTCTGGAGAACAATTCAGTTGGGGAATTTGACAAGAAATTCCTATACTAACGGTTACAATGGTATCAACAATAGAATAGGCATGATTAATTTGAAGCTGTCTTACTTCTTGTCGGATCGTTTCTGCCACTTTGACGGCTTCTGGCAGGGGAGTATTGGGTAAAATAATTACAAATTCTTCGCCCCCATAGCGGGCGACTAAATCTTCAGGAGATTTAACAGAACGATCTAACGCTTGAGCAATTAGTTTAAGACAAATATCTCCGGCAGGATGACCATAGCTATCATTATAAGCTTTAAAATAATCTAAATCACAGAAAATTAACGATAAGGGCTTTTGTTCCATCGCCATATATTGCCAAACTTTATCAAAATATTCATCGAAATAACGACGATTGGCAAGATGAGTTAAACTATCAGAACAAGCTAAATTTCGTAATTGACGATTCACTTCTTGAAGATTGGCTTCAATTCGTTGGCGATTTTGAACTTCTTGTTGTAACTGAAGGTTTTGTTGCAACAGAATTTGATTTTGATATTCCAGTTGGTGTTGTAACTGGCTAATGGTCATTTGATTTTTGACCCGGACTAAAACTTCTTCCACTTTAAAAGGCTTGGTAATATAATCAACTCCCCCCAAGGAAAACGCTTTGACAATATCTTCAATTTGATTGAGGGCACTAATAAAAATAATTGGAATCAAACAGGTATCGTGCTGAGATTTTAATTGGGCGCAAATATCATAACCTGATATATCGGGCATTTTAATATCAAGCAAAATCAAATCTGGCTTTAGGGTTTGCACTGCCAGCAATGCCATGTGAGCATTTAATGCTTTGCGAACATAATAACCTTCCTGAGTCAGCAAAGCCGATAAAACTCGAATATTATCGGGTTCATCATCGATAATTAGTAGATTTCCCTTCGGAGAATAGCAAGAAGATTCTTTCATTTTTCACCACTGAGGAGTTGATGAAATTAAGTCAACCAGTTGTTCCGCAGGAAGCGGCTTAGAAAACAGATATCCTTGACCAAATCCACAATTTAATTCCCGGAGTTGGGTTAACTGTTCTAAGGTTTCAATTCCTTCAGCAATCACAGCCATGTTCATGGTTTTTGCTAAACTCACAATCACGGGAATTAGTCCGATATTCTCGGAAGAAGAATTAAGACGTTGCACAAAAGATTTATCAACTTTCAGGCTATCGACGGGAAAAGAATGGAGATAACTCAGAGAAGAATAACCCGTTCCAAAGTCATCAATACTAATTTGAATTTTACGTTTTCTCAGGTCTTCGAGAATCGTAGCAACGTGTTTATGATTGTCCATAATAGCACTTTCAGTAATTTCTAGTTTTAACAATTCAGGATTGAGTTGGCTATAATCCAATGCTTGATCAATTTGATCGAGTAAATTCGGTTGTGCAAATTGTTTAACCGAAAGATTAACGCTCACGAAGAGAGACGGATCAACATAACCTTGTTTTTGCCAGGTCTGAAGTTGATAACAAGCTTCTGATAAAACCCAATTCCCAATGGGGGTAATTAAACCTGTTTCTTCTGCAATCGGAATAAATGCTCCAGGAGAGACTAACCCCCGTTTTGGGTGACACCATCGCACTAAAGCTTCAAACCCAGCAATTTGACCGATTTTAAGATCAATAATCGGTTGGTAATGCACAATGAGTTCTTGTTGCTCAAGGCCTCGACGGAGGTCGGTTTCTAACTGAAGGCGTTCTAACGCAGCCGCGTGCAAAGCGGGATCAAAAATATGATATTGCCCTTTTCCTAACGCTTTGGCACGATACATCGCCGTATCCGCATCTCGCAGCAAATATTCGGGTTCATCATATTGGGAATGACCCATCACAACCCCAATACTGGCATTAATAAAAACTTCGTGCCGTTGCAGGTGAAAAGGTCTGGAAAAAGACTCTAAAATTCGATCCGCTAATTGTACAGCTTGGCAAAAATGCGACATTTCCAGTAGTAAAATTGCAAATTCATCTCCCCCTAAACGGGCTAAGGTACTGGGAAGTTCTAGGGATTGATTTAGTCGTTGAGAAATTTTAACTAATAATTCATCCCCAACTAAATGACCTAAAGAATCATTGACGACTTTAAAGCGATCGCAATCTAGAAATAACACAGCAAACTGATAACTCGGATCGGCTTTTGCTTTTTGAATGGCTCGGTTTAAATCGGTCATCAATAACGCTCGGTTCGGTAAACCTGTTAAGGCATCATGAAGTGCCATTTCTAACAGTTTGGCATTCGCCTCTTCGAGTTGTTGCGTCCGTTCCAGTACCCGTTGTTCTAAGACGGTATTCAGTAAGCGAATTTGTTGTTCCGCCGCCCGCAAGGCTAACTGATTTTGTACCCGTGCTAAAACTTCTTCAAATTGAAAGGGTTTGGTAATATAATCAACTCCCCCAACTTGAAACCCTTTGACTTTATCCAGCACATCATCAAGGGCACTGAGGAAAATAATCGGAATTTCTGCGGTATTGGGATCAGCCTTCAGTCGTTGGCAAACTTCATAACCATCCATCTCCGGCATCATAATATCTAATAAAATTAGATCCGGTACGACGGTTTGAGCCGCTGTTAAAGCCATCGAACCATTTAAAGCTTTACGAACATTGTACCCTTGACGAGTTAGCATTCGGGACAATAGATGCAAGTTGTCGAGTGTATCATCAACAATCAAAATATCCTCAGTTTTAGTTGGTTCCAGATGGAAATGATTCATGGTTATCCCGATGTATGAAATAATTCTGAAATTAAGAATTAAGAATTAACAATTAACAATTAAGAATTAACAATTGAAGCCAGGAGGCAGCGAGCGCTGTAGGAGGGAGGAAAAATTGTCCCTTGTCTCTCCTTCCCCGTCCCCTTGTCCTTTTGTCCCCCTGCTTCCCCACTGTCCTTGCTCAAGAGCGCTCCCCTCGTCCCCTGATGAGAATCTTGGGTCGCTCTTGTTTAACAGCACATTTCGTGAGGGTAATCATTTCAGGGGCTTAACCTTGAAAGCGACCGAAATGCTTTGTGTTGGTTCAGCGCCATTTATAACAGATAGTAGAAAAGTAGAAAATGGGTTGAGCCTCTTTTCTAAGATATCTTAAAAATAGCAAGTTTGTTTTTAAGTTGAATAAACTTAAACATTAAATAAAAAGTAGCCCTTGAGTTAAAAAGTTTTAAACCTCTTTTTTAAAATTAATCCCCTGATCGCGATCGCGAGCGAAAAAACTACAAAAATTAAACATTTTGTTCTTGTTCTTGCCGATTGATTTTAGGTAATTTAAACAAAACTCCGATTGTAAACCAGTAATAGACAGCGATCGGATCAGTATCTAGGGGATACCAATAAGGATTATAACTAATTAAGCAAATAAAAATCCAAACCGTAATGCCATAACCCCAAAGACTATGGTCTTTTAATTGATGATAGGATTTATACCCTAAAATCGTGATTCGAGTCACCAGCCCTAAAAAAGCAGCCGCTCCCAAGGGCCCAATTTCATAGAGTAATTTGGGATAGTAGGCTTCAATTAATCGAATTTGTCCCAAACTCCGTGCTGCAATGGTTGCTTGTCCTAATCCATTCCCCAACCATCCTCGATGTTGTCGAATCGTAAAATTAGCTTGTTTCTCTAAAAATGCCAGGGGAGGATCAGCATTCCAGCGGCCGATAAAACTGGTCAGGCGTTCCGTAATGACTTCAGGAAACAGGATATGAGTCGTGATTAAAAAAGCAACCACAACCACCAAAATTAATATTAATCGTTTAAGTCGGGAAATGTGGCTTGTGACAACTAAAAGGATTAACATAATCAAAGGGACAGCCAGCATAGCCGTTCTTTGACCACAAATAATCGCATTGATCAGCACTAAGGATAAGCTGATTAAACCTGTTAAACGCCAAGAAAACTTGGGATCACTAAATGCGGTTGCAAAACTGAAAAAGGTACTTGCAATCAAAAACCACGCCCAATGCCAAGGAGCAACAAACGTTCCCGGTAAACGAATAAAATTTTCAGCGGGGAAATAACCTAAAGCCCCTCCCACTAAACATTTCCGTTGCACATTTGCCCTTAATAATAGATGCGGCTCTAGCCCCGTATTATCAGGGCAGTAACCCGTCACAACTAAAGTAAATTGAATCAGTCCTAACGTACAGCAAATTAAGATTAAAATCACTTGCAATCGAGTAAAAAAATGTAATTCTCGTCGGCTTTCAATTAGATAATAGGCACAGGTAATCAAGGGAATATATCCAATTAAAACTTTTAAGCCCAAAATCCCGATTAACAAGGGATAATGATTCGGTTGAGCTTTTAACTGCTCGATGCCATTGACTCCCACCAGGGTAAGCAAAACAATCGTGAAGAAGATTAACAAGGGAATCTTAAGTTGAGGGAGAATAATAAGCGGTTGCTTTTTCTGTCGTAATTCTTGAATTAAACCGATTAATGCAGGCAAATAAAACCCATCCTTAGCTAGATGGAATGCAAAATGATCGTTACCAACCCAATAGGAAATTGTGCCTGAAAAGGGCAAATAGATCAGAAAAGCCCATAATCCCTGACGTGGATATCGATAGGACAACCCGATCCCAAAAATAGCAATGCTAGTTAAGGCAATGATATTGAAGGAAACACCATTTCCAAACAGAAAAAACCCAACTAATATTGCAACAACTCCCACAACCCCAATCCAGTGAAGAAAATCCTTCTGAATAGAAGTCATTTCTTCAGCTTCAACAACAGCTTGTTCTGGGGCTGGTGAGTTGGTCTGATCTGAACTGTCCAATTGATAATCCTGGGGGGATTCGCTGTGAGTGTTAGGCATCAGTACACACTGAGTGCATAGAATTTAATTGAGATTCCGACTAATGAAAGCAGTTGTAACATTTCCTCTCAAATTTTAACCTCACTCTGAGTCAAAGGTGGGATTTTCCCCCTGAGTGGATATCCCCAGCCTTGCTCCTCAGTTCCTAGAATGAGAGCGTTAGAAAGATTAACGTTCATCAAGAATTTGACTCTCAATTTGTATGGCTCAGATTAGGATCTCAGTCGAGCATCGATGCCAAAGCTGCTGAATCCGCTTCTGTTGCAGGTTCGGAAGTTCATCAAAGGCTTGCATAATTTCTTCATGAGTATAGTCAACAATTAAGGCAACCAGTTGATTCACCGTTTGAGCCTGTAGTAGGGCAGATTGCAGCACTTGATGTTGCAGATTACCTGAGCTTAAATGTTCGGCTGAAGATAAGAGTGTTTGTGCCATCGTTTACAAATTCGTCTGTTCAACTATCTATGACCCATTATCTGTGATTCACGACAAGCCGGACAATTCCTCCCGAT
>JBMDYE010000184.1:0-4983 GCA_048595135.1 Planktothrix sp.
ACGCATCTGTTAAAAATCCCGTGAGAAAATCTTCATATTGTCCGGTGGCATTTCCCTGTTCATCAAAGGGAACAAAGACAATTTTATATCCGGTTCCTTCGTTACGATTCCAACTGCCTCGCATCGCTACAAATGCCCCATTTTGATATGTTTCGGGGAAGGTTTCTCCATCATAAAATTGTAACCCTAACGGTGCAGAATGGGCTTGAAATAAAACATCTGGGGTTTGGGTTTGGGCAACTAATTCGGGGTTTTCTCCAGTGCGACGGGGATCAATATTTTCAGGAGATAAATAGGAATACGGCCATCCATAAAACTCTCCTTGATTTAATCCGGTTAAATAATCGGGGACTAAATCATCGCCTAATCCATCTCGTTCATTAACGGTTGTGTATAATTGATTCGTAATCGGATGAAAATCTAATCCTACGGGATTTCTTAAACCCGATGCAAAGGTTTGTTGATTGGTTCCATCTAAATTCATTACTTGGATAGATGCTCTCGGTAACGGTTCAGAATCAACATTAGAACGGGAACCAATTGAAACATAGAGTTGTTGTTCATCGGGAGAAATGGCTAAATTTCTTGTCCAATGTTGGTTATAACCGCCACCGGGTAAATCGGCAATTTTTTCTCCGGTTCCCGTTAATTGAGTTTGACCGGAACTATAAGGAAACCGTAATACCGCATCGGTATTTCCTAAATAAAAACTGTTATCGGTAAATGCCATCCCAAAGGGAATATTAACGTTATTTTCTGCTGTCGCAAAAAGTTGGGATAAATCCGCTGCACCGTCTTTATTAATATCTTGTAAAATACGAATGCGATTTTGTTGGGTTTCGGTGACTAATACATCTCCAGTTGGGGTTAAAGCTAACCAACGGGGATTCTCTAAATTTTCTGCAAAAATATTAACGGTAAATCCTTCAGGAACGTTTAAAATGGGTTGTTCAGGAATCGGGAGAATTTGAGCCGGATTAGATACACTATTGGTGGCAAAAGGTGCGGGGAGGGTATTGAGATCAATTTGAATGGGGGTAGAATTTAACGGGTTTGTTGGGATATAATTAAGAGGGGATAAATTATCAAAGGGAAAAAAGCGATCGCTGGTTAACTCATTAACCGTTACTCCCAGCACAATTCCTAAAATTTCATTAGAGTTTTGAACTTGAATCACGGTTGCTGTCTGTCCTGAATTTGACGTTTCTTGTAAGGACAGTTGACTAAACGTTAATCCGGTTGGTAACTCTATTGTATCTAAATTTTGATCAAAATCATTAATAATATCCGCTTGATTAATATCCGTAACCGTTGCATCGGAACTCACAACAAAAATATCCGTTCCTTCGCCCCCCGTTAAGGTATCTTGTCCTAAATCACCGGATAAAATATCATTACCTTCGTTTCCCGTTAAGATATCATTTCCCTGTCCCCCATAGAGACTATCATTGCCTTCATTTCCTGTTAATTGATCATTTCCTAAATTGCCATAGATTAAATCATTCCCTGAATTTCCTGATAAAATATCATCTTCTTTACCCCCATATAAAATATCATCGCCACCGCCTCCAGAAATTGTATCTACTCCTTGATTTCCATTCAATAACTCTGAACTTTCTGAACCGATAAGTTGATCATTTCCAGCTAACGCTCGTAATCCTCCTGATGAATTAACGAGTAAATTAGGAGAAAGTTGGAAACTGTCGGAATTTGAAGTTAAATCGTAAAAAAATGCCATGATAAATCTTAGTTTAGGTTAAATATTAGGGATGAATAAAATTTAGTTTGGTCAGGGAGTCAAAAAAAGTAGATGAGGACGTTCTGAACTTCCCCACCTTTCTGAGGAGTCGCGCTTATTCTGTAGTTTAACTTAGGCCAACACAAGGCTAAAATATAGCAATTAATAAAATCTTTCTGAGCCAATGGGAGTTTAACAGTTAAGTTTGTAGTCTACCCTCGTCAACTGTTGTGATGCGGTAAGATGTTCAAGCTTAAGAAAATTGGGGATAACCGGACTAGCGATTCAACCGCTAGAATGGCAAAATTGTAGGGTTTGGGTTGTCAATCCGTCACCTGTGCATCAAAGTGATAGGGGTTAGGCTTTTAGGAGGTAGTGCGAGTCGATGAATATTCAAGACATTTTTATCCAAGGTGGGCCAGCGATGTGGCCGTTGTTGCTGCTATCGATTTTGTCAGTAACAACAATTATTGAACGAATGTGGTATTGGGCAAATGCGTTAACCAAAGAAAAACAAATCGTCAATCGCGTGATTGACTCCGCCCGTCGTGGACAATGGGGTAAAGCGCACCAAATTGCCAAACAATCGACAAATCAACCGATTGGACGCTTTCTCTATGCACCGTTGAGACTGCAATCTCCCGACCCGGAGTTATTTAGATTAGCCTTAGAGGCGGCGGCGGATGAAGAATTAGCCGCCATGCGCCGAGGGGATAAAATTTTTGAAGCGGTGATTGCGATTGCGCCGTTATTAGGATTATTGGGAACGGTGTTAGGGTTAATTAACTCCCTGGGTTCGATTAAATTAGGAGATATTGGAACTTCTTCGGCGTCGGGTGTTACCTTGGGAATTTCAGCCGCGTTAATTACCACCGCCACCGGGTTGATTATTGCGATTTTGACTTTAGCATTTTATCGGATTTTTCAGGGGTTAGCCTTTGGTCAAATTAAACTCTTTCACAAAGCGGGAAATGATTTAGAGTTACTGTATCGTCAGAACTGGCCCCATGTAAAAACACAGTTACAATTTCCTGAAGAGGTGGAAGAAGTCGCTGAAGAACCAGAAGATTATGAACCGCCTATTTTTAATAATGGGGTTTTAAACTCGGATGTTTCCGATGATGAAAATAATTCTTCTCGTCTCCCCCAGAAAAAGATTAAACCTGTGGAGCGCTCTGAGTTTTTAGAAGACGAAGATGAATCTAAATAAAACGAAACTACTCTAAACTTTAGTCACAAAAATTATGAAAATTAAATCCGATACTGTTGCTGATGACGCAAGAATAGAATTAATTCCTTTAATTGATGTGGTGTTTTGTATTCTCACATTTTTTATTTTGGCGGCGTTGCAGTTAACTCGTCAACAGGCGATTAATGTGGATTTGCCAAAGGCGAGTACCGGAGAAACCCAAATGCAGAAAATGCTAGTGGTGGGGATTGATACCGCCGGACAAACGTTTATTGAACAGCAACCCGTTAATCCCGAACAACTCGACCGCGCGTTATTACGATTTCGACGTTGGAATCCGAATGGATTAATTGTCTTATATGCGCCGAAAGAAGCCCGTTATAACGATGTGGTGGGGGTTTTAGACCGTCTCAGAGCCATTGGGGGGGAACGAGTCGCGCTCGCCACCTTACCCAGTTCAGAACAAATTCAACCGCCCCAAAACCCCTTAAATCCTTCTAATCCCAATCCTGGGGTGCTTCCCTTACCCCCTCAAAATCCCTCTAATCTCAGACCTCCCTTCGCCCCACCTGCACCGAACTCGAACGGGACGTTACCGCCTGTTGCGCCGCTTCCGCCAACACTCCCGAATAATCCCAACTCAGCGCCGTCTAGTGGGGGAAGTCCGTTAGTGATTCCGTCGAATCCTCAACAAAATGCACCGAATCCGTTTCTAACTCCTCAACCGTCTCAATCCCAACCCGTTGAACCCGCACCCAGTCTTTAATCAGTCACCAGTCACCAGTCATCAGTCACCAGTAGAAAATAAATTTTCTCCTTGTCACCTTGTCTCCTGTTCCCTATTCCCTGTTTTCTGGGTTAACGAATCGACCCATAAATAAAATAGTTCCTGTTTGGTTTTCAGTGATTAAAAAAATAAAGGGGTGATTGGCGATAAAGGATGGCGGTATACTTCTTGCTTCCATCTGAACGGCTGATGCTGCGGTTGCTTCACTCCCTTCTTCATTCACCTCAATACCCGCTTGATGAAATACCTTTTGAATATATAACCACTTCTGTTGACCATCCATTCCCGAAAAATTGGCTTTATGTTCATTAAACGCATCTGTTATCCCCATTTCAGTTAGCGTGTGACTAAGTTCAGATTTAAAATTAACTTGAAAGCGGGGTAAACAGACCTCAACTTGTTGCGGATACAACGGTTGTACCCATTGATAAAGCGTTTGAAGACTTAAGTTTTTTTCTAATTCTGCTAATCCATTTCTTGTTCTGGGTAACAGAATCATCAATGAAAAATTACCAATTCCATAGGGTAACTCAAGTACCTGAATGTCTTCATGTTTAGCATAACTAAACTTTCCAGCCTGCTGCATCATTGGAACTTTAATTTGATGCTCCGATGTGACCCAAAAAGTTTTGGTTGTCGTTAACTCTTTTTCAAAGGGACTTGCCCATTTTCCTTTAAAATAAACTGCATTTACCAGTATTAATCGAGTTAATTCATTTAAAGCATCTGCCGGAATCAATTCAGTAATTTTATTTTGGGTTTGTTCAGCCACCCATTGATTAATCGTATTTTGGGCAGCTTGTACATTGTTTTGATAATCAACGCCTGTAATTTGGACGTTATAATACTGCCTTAATAAGCTTAAAAAACTGTCGAGGAACGGATATTGAATTTGAGGATATAAAGAATTCGCACTCAGAAGTAAAACATCATCGTTATTTTGTTGTTTTAATTGTTTTTCTAAGTTAGAAAACGCAGCCTGAAACTTTTCTCCTGGGGAAAAACCAAAGACTTTAGCCATTTGTTGGGCTGTTTCTCCCCGCGCCCCTGAATAGGTCATGGCAAATACCGTCAAAATACTATAGGGAGAAAATAATAAATTTCCTTCCGTCGCTTTTAATGCGTTATAAAAATTCAGTGCAAAGGCATGATTAATATTGGTCATTTATAGGAATTTTAAGTTTGCAGAAGAATTTTTAGTACGGGCGAAGGGTACGGGCGAAGCATTCGGTAGGTAGGGGCGAAGCATTCGGTAGGTAGGGGCGAAGC
>JBMDYE010000185.1:0-2046 GCA_048595135.1 Planktothrix sp.
GAAATTGCCGCCGCCGGATCAACCGTTGCTTCTCCTAACCCGATTTGGTGTTCCCACTCCTTGACAATTTCAGCAATCTCAGGAGATTCGTGAGCAAAATTGCGATCGCGTAAAAATTGATAAATTGAGACAATTCCTGGCCCGGAAACAACGCGTTCAACGGATACCCGATCAATTTGATGTTTCGCTAATAAATATTTCATTAATTGAAATTCTAATTCCGACCGAGGAGAAAAATCAGTATGACCTCCTTCACAGGGATAAACTTTAATTCCATGACCAATGGGAACCACAAAACATTCCCCTAACCCTGTTCCTGCGCCCAGCACACCAATCGGCGCGCCCGGTTGAGGTTGTCCGGCTTGTAACGTTAATAAATCACGATCGGGTAAACCCGTTACCCCATATCCCACCGCTTCAAAATCATTAATTAAAGTCACCTGGGGAATGGCTAATTCTACCCCCAAATGCTTCGCATCTAAACGCCAAGGTAAATTCGTTAATTTAGCCGTTTGATTAACAACAGGCCCCGCAATGGCAAAACAAGCTTTCTCTGGTTGAGGTGTATAGCCTAATTGTTTCGTTGCTGCGTCTAAAAATAATTGCACAATCGGCACTAAATCGGGAAAATCCCCACTCAAATAACGCTCTTCATAGAGTGCTTCCAAATGTTCTTTTGTTGTTGTTCCTTGAGATAAGGTGATTGTGGCATCCACTAACCGTAAAATTGTTTTCGTTCCACCAATATCTCCCGCTAATAATAATGTCATAATCGCTTTAACTTAACCCTTTACGCCCTTTATTCTGTCTTATTCTGACTATTTTAGTCATCAGTCTCAGGGGGAAGGCAGTTCGAGCCGGAGTCAGGCGTTGTTGAGGTGGGCTTGTATCGTAACAGTTAGGACAGTTCTAAGTCCTGAAAATCATTCACTACTGACTGTTCCCTGTTCCTTGTTCCCTAACACTACGCGCTATAGTGGTATACCAAGGGAAATCCTGTAAAAACCTGTGAAAAAACCTGAGCCACTTTTAATAGCTCAGATTTTTGCACGCATTGAGCATTAACTGCTAATGGCTATCAATGGCTTATCGGGGGCAAACGGAAATATTGTTGGCGTTGAGAACAATCGTTCCGGCGGGTTTTTCTTGCAACAGAACCGGGTTACCAGTCCGAGTATTGATAATGGAAGGATTTCTACCCAGACATTCTGTCACTAATTCGCCCCACTCCTCAACGGCGCGAGTATATTCAGCCCGAAGACGAGGAACATCATCTAAGGTCACACCGTTTGGAATCGGTGTTAGGGTACCCACCCAAGCTAAGGTAATGGGGAAATCGCTGGTAATGCTACTGTCTTGTCTCAGGATGTAGTTAATCGGAAAAACAAAACTTTCAGGTAAGGTACGATCAGGCAGGGCTAAATTTGGTAAAACTTCATAGATCGGCTCTTCAATCGGAGTTTCAGGTGGGACTGCGGGAACTTTTTTCTGCGCCCCCCCAGGAATTGTATAGTTATAATCAAAACTAGATGGAACCGTCGGTGTTCCAATCGGGTTTTGAGCCAGAGCCGGAACTTGCACACTGGCGGCGATTAGAGCGCCCAACCCGCCAAGCAGCTTAGAATTCATGCTTTTCATCTCCTCAATTTCACCAACTTACAAATTTTAGGAATTTTTAGATTCCTTTTCACCCGATTTTCCCATAGACATTAGTGTTGTGACACACTTTTAATCATATATTTGGGGTAAACTAGGGTTTTAATTAACCTGATCTTAGTCGGGATACAGGTACTTGGCAACTTTAGCAAATTTTACCTGCGATATCAAGCTAATCCGCCTTCAGCTTTCGGCTTTGAGCAAATCATGAACACCAGTAAGCTACAATAATAAGTTGCCGTCAAATTGCCTGGATTAGAACAGTCATGGATGGGTTTACAGGTGTAACCATTCCTCTTGCACCAGAGGGATACAAATCAGGGTTTGTAGGGATTATTGGACGACCGAATGTGGGGAAATCCACATTGATGAATCAGATGGTTGGCCAAA
>JBMDYE010000186.1:0-34910 GCA_048595135.1 Planktothrix sp.
ACAGCGCACGATAACTGTTCATTGAACTTTTTAAGATGGGGCTTTTTTCTGGCCAACCTGCGGGGGGTTTAAAGTAACCGGAGATCAATCGTTTTGTTACCCACCAAAAATGCACAGAGAGAGGGAGATCAACATAAATTAAAGTATCGGCTTCATTTAGTCGTAACCAAACGGTTTCCAGACAACCAAAACCGTCAATAATCCATCGGTCAGTCTCTAAAATTTCTTGGTGAATGCGTTGATAATCTTCCGGTGAAACCGCAACTCCTCCTGATTGATATTGAATTTTATCTAAAACATAAAGGGGTAAACCCGTCACTTCGGATAACTTCTGACTGAGGGTTGATTTCCCGCCTCCAGCGTTCCCAAATACAGCGACTTTCTTCATATTGACTTGCCCCGTGTAAAGCACTAGCGGTTGTACCGTTTAATCTGTTAGTGGTGCAATACTTCTCTTTTTAGCACAAAGTAATAAACTAAGAAATACTAATTTTGCCACCTAATTATTCTCGCAACTCATACTGACGGAAGCGTCACCTTTCCCAAAAGTCCTAGGTTTCATTCTTAAACTCAGGCTACACTAAGGTTTGATCATACTTGTTTTTATTAGTATTACGGACGTTTTAGAGTTGGAAAGAAAAGCAGAATTGAGCTTCTTTATTGATTCAATTAAAACTCAAGGAATTGCCTTTAAATGTAATAAGCAACTTCATTTCAAACCCTTGTAGTGCGAACGTCCTCGTTCGCTAGGTGATCAAGTTTAGATGCGTAACAGCTTATGAGCAAAGATGCGATCGCTTCGTCGAATTCATGTTAAATTTAGAAAAAAGCTCAGTCATTTTGAATCACTGTTTTTTAACAGATCAGCCGTACAATCCTGACAGTATCCTGTAGGAAACTTAATCAATTTTTGTAACGCTTAATTGATTATGATTAGGGGGTGCAACTAACCATCTGGGTGATCGGATCTCACTCAACGTGTAGTTAATTTGAAATTTGAATCCTGATCGGGGTTAGTCCCGGTTACAACCAACTTTGAGGATAGGTTCGACCTGGAACTAAGTTATTGTAAATGACTGTACACAAAACCATCAAAATTGACCCCACTAGAATTGGAGTCCAAATAAAATCCCAGGACGCATGACTCATCACACCTAATAATGCGATCGCACCTCCAGGCGGATGAAGGGTTTTCGTTAACTGCATCAACTTAATGGCGGTCGCCACTGCTAAAGCCATGACCCAAGGTTCGGAACCAAACCAGTGTACCAGGGTAACGCAGACAATCGCCGCAATCAGGTTTCCACCAATTACATTCCTGGGTTGAGCCAGAGGACTATGGGGGACAGCAAAAACTAAAACCGCCGTTGCGCCAAAGGGTGCTGCAATGAGGGGATAGCCACTACCGCTGGTGAGATAGGCAAGGGTAGCAATCCCTAAAAAACTGCCTAAATACGATAACAGAATTTCTTGAAAGGGGTGCGCCGACGAATGAGCAGGAGCTTTTCCTAACTGATCCAGTTTGAATCGGGTATAGCGTCGTAGCAACTTAGAAACGTAAGTTCTCAGCAGCTTTCCGACAAGGAGCAAGACAGAGGACTTCTGGTATCGTGGCAGTTTTCTCATCATAGCCAGAACTTGTTGCGGTACCAACTTGGGTTAAACAATGTCATCAAATTCTAACAAATCAGAATTTAGTAGTATTCAATACAGATTTTTTTTATAATACATATTTCTTATGACAGCTATAAGTTATAGTGCTACGTGCTAGGCAACAGGGAACAATCAGCCCTAAAGTAGACACTAAAAAACCCGGTAACTTTCTTGAAACCGGGTTTTTGGCTTGTATCGCCAATTGTCCTAACCTAAAGTCCAACTACAAACTTAATTAGATTTAACCTTCAGTCGGATAAGGTTTTTCTTCTGTGGGTAAGCTAGGCGTGCGGAAAACGGCAATAATTGCACGTACCACAAAAAGAAACATCGCTAGCGCCCCAACGGAAAAGATCACATCCCCTGGAACCCGACTCCAGACTGTCCAGTGCATCCATTGGGAACCCATCACCGTTTCTCCCCGTGCATACCAAGTTCCATAATTAATCGACTGGGTAAGTTGATAGAAACCATTAGGAATCGGCCCAAACAGTAACATCACCACCAAACCAATATTCAGGAACCAGAAGGAGAACTTTAACTGCTTCTCATTCCACACCGAGTCCGGCGTAAACTCCCGCAATGCAAATAACATCAACGCTAACGCCAACGACCCATACACCCCAAACAACGCCCCATGGGCGTGAATCGCCGTGGTATTCAACCCTTGGGAATAATAAAGAATACTGGGCGGGTTGATTAAGAAACCGAACACCCCAGCCCCCACCAAATTCCAAACGCAGGTGGCAATAAAGAAGCGTAACGGCCAGCGATAGAACCCTTCCGCCTCCCGTGATAGTTTCAGCGTTTGCAACACCTCAAAGCCAATCAAGGTGAGGGGAACCACCTCTAACGCAGAAAATACCGAGCCAATGGCGGCAATAAATACCGGAGTTCCTGCAAAATACAGGTGATGCAATGTTCCGACCACACCACTGCCTAAATAAAGAATCGTGGTCAGATAAGTCGCCCGTAAGGCCGAAGACTTTTTCAAGAAGCCTAACTCACTACATAAATAAGCAATAACAACGGTAGCGAATACTTCAAAAAAGCCTTCCACCCACAGATGCACCACCCACCAGCGCCAATATTCGGCAATACTCAACGGAGTCCGATTCGTGTAGAATAACCCCACCGAGTAGAACAGGGGAATCGTAATCGCACTATAAAGGAAAAAGTGGCTTAATCCGGTGGGGCTTTTCTCCTGTTGTAACGCGGGACGGAAAGCCCGATACATCAGGAATAACCAGAACACCATCCCTACAATCAAAAGAATTTGCCAAACCCGTCCTAACTCAATATATTCATAGCCTTGATGTCCCCACATAAAGCTATCTTCAATACCGAGAATGCCTTGAATGGCAGCCCATGACCCCACCAACGAACCAACGACCACAACGGTCAAAGCACCTAATAAGACTAAATTTCCGACCGCCTGACCTTTCGGTTCAATGCCGCCAAAGCGAGGTGCAAAATATAACCCCGCCGCCAGCCAACAGGTCGCTATCCAGAAAATCGCTAGTTGTACGTGCCAAGTCCGAGATGCTGCGTAGGGAAGAAACTGGGCTAAGGGAATCCCATAAAAACTATCTCCTTCAACAGCATAGTGTGCTGTCACCATGCCCATTCCCATTTGCACCATGAACAGTGCCATCGCTACCCCAAAAAACAGGGAGGTGGTTTTTTGGCTAGCGGTTGGGATGCGTACCGCCGGACGAGTCGTCACCGCTTGTAGGTCATCTTCACTTTCACGGGTTAGGTAAAGCAGTAAAAACCCACCTGTTCCCGCAATCAACAGCACAACAGAAACAATTGACCAGATAATAAATTGTCCCGGTTGTTCATTACCAATTAAGGGGTCATGGGGCCAATTAGCGGTATAGGAAAAATTGGCATTCGGACGTTGAGCCGCCGCCGCCCAAGCTGTCCAAGCAAAGAACGCCGTCACATTATGAATTTGGGATGAATCTTTAAACCAACCATGGGGAATCGAGTGAATAACGGAACCATAGGTTAGCAGGTGTTCATAGTCGGCAAAGACTTGTTTGAGTCCTTTGGTTTGAGCGTCCGTCAGTCGTAATTCATGGGTGGTTGGGTTATAGCGATTGGTTTTAAATTGCTCACTAATTCTCGCTTGCAGTGCGGCGCGTTCGGGTGCCGGTAAAATTTCTAAATCACCCTGACTCATCGTTGGGTCGTTGTTATACAACACTCCGGCGGTTGCTAATCCCCAACGGTGTAGAACATCGGCTGTCCAGTCCGGGGCAAGGTAACTGCCGTGTCCCCAAATGCTACCAATGTGCTGTCCGCCCCTGGCAAGGTAAATGGTTTGACCGTCTTGAATTTGTGCTTTTGTGATCACAATCTCTTGTTGGGGAGAATGGATTATATCCGGGAGTGGGGGTGCGTTTTTCCAGATGGCGGCTCCTGCTGTTAGTAAGGCGGTAAACGCAATAATACAAATTAAGACGAGCCACGCCGGAAGTCCGAGGGCTAATCGTCGATGAGGAGGTGCCAGTATTTCTGGATTAACAATTTGAGAATCTGTCATCGATCTCACCTTTAAATTATGTTCAATTCTTATGAGTACAAGGGTAAAATAAAATTCTGAATTCCAAACCAATATTTATACAAAAAAAACAATTCCGCAATAAAATTTATTACTTCTCAAGCGATTTGTACAATGGGAGGGTTAAACGTTGGATTCAAGGAAAAAACAATTAATTCATAAAAAATTCCAATACAAATTCTGCTATCATTGAGTCATCTATCTAAAGAATTAATTTTATTTTAAATCTAGAAATTTAATTTTTGATTAAGGATGAAAGCAACAATTGAACAGTTAGGATTAATCACTGTATTTTCTCAATTGCAACCTGAACAACTGGCGAGTTTACAACCTTATACCGTTGTTTATCGCTATCAAAGTGGTGAAATTGTTGTGCAGGAGGGCGATCGCTTACCATCTCGTTTATATGGCTTACTTAACGGAATTCTCCGAGTTTCTAAACTGGGAACCAATGGCAAGGAAACGATTCTGCGGACTCTCTCTCATGGGGATATTTTTGCAGCCCCCGCTTTGTTTGGAAATCAGATGGCGCCAGCGACAGTAACAGCCGAAAGTGAGTCAGAGGTGTTAATGTTGGATCGAGACGCTTTGTTGAAGGCAATTCAAACCAACCCAGAAATTGCCTTGAATATGATGGCGGTTTTTAACCAACGTATCCAACAGTTGCATGAACTGGTACATGGACTGGTATCCGAGCGAGCCATTGTTAGAATTGCGCGTTTATTGCGTCAGGCGGCGGCGGGAGAGGAAACACAACACTGTCAGGGGGAAATCTGCCTTCGTCAACCCCTTGGACATTATGAAATCGCCCGCAGTATTGGAATTACTTACGAAGAATGCGTGCGTTTGTTTAAGCAACTTCACTCGATTGTCTCCTACAGTCGGGGGGGATATATTACGATTTTAGATTGGGATCAGTTAGAAGCGATCGCACTCGGAAATAGTGAACCCAATCCACAAGGAAAACGCCCGAATTCACTAAATTGACCAATATCCAGGGGAAAATATGATCACGTTTCAATCCCTCCAAAATCAAACTTAATTTGAACATTAGTGTGAGTTCGGGTTATTGATTACTGGATCTGGTTAAAACTTACCAAAGGCGCCCCAAATCGAACCGGAAATTAAACCCCAAATTCCGCCAATTCCAGCAGAAATAATCATGGCACCCATTAATAAAGAACTGGTTTCGGTGGTGTTACCCACTTGTAAAAATTCAGCAAATGCCGTGACACCTAATAATCCTAATCCCGCCCCAGAAATTGCCCCTAAAAAATTACCCCAAATACTGCCAATAAACGCCCCTCGTCGTCCTGATAAAGTCATCGATAACGGTAAACTAGGCGCCCCTCCAATCGTACCGAAGACCATTCCGGCGATGATCCCCCCTAACGCCCCCACACCCGCCGCCACAATAATAGTCGCTACAAACCGCAACGCAATTTCTTCCAGCAGTCCAGGAGTAAGATTAACCCAACTATTTCCCTGAAGATATTGCCAACTCACCGCTACAATTGCTAAAATTGTACCTGCCAAAGTTCCCAAACAAGACCCCCAAACCCCCCCAACAAATGCCCCCCGCCGACCCCAAAGTCGCCCCACATTCGGTAAGGATAAAGGTGGTTTAAATAAATGCCAAACCCCTCCCCAAATCATGCCCATCACCATTCCCCACATCAGCGCTTGACCGATGACAGGTTGCCGTTCTAAAGCGCCAAAAATAAATCCACAGATCACCGCCGCAACAAATATCCCAAACCACCCCCCCATTAATAACGCCATTATGCGATTAATGCCTCCCGGAGGCGGAATAAATAAACTAATGGCAACGCCGATAAAAGCCCCCCACATTGCCCCAACAATTAAACCGCCAATAATCCCTTGTTTACCATCAACAAAAGCAAAAATTAAAGCAATAATTGCCGACAATACCGACGTTCCCCACAGTCCTCCTAAAATTAATCCTTCTAATAAATTCCCAAGAAAAGATTGCAGTTTTAACGCTAAAAAAGAAGAACTTAATATCGGTTGGGGGGGAGAGGGATGGGCAGGTTTAGGAGGATTAAATAACGTTGGTGGGACAACAGAACGACGACTCAAACCCGTTGGGGTTTTCAGGGGAAGCGATCGCTTACGTTTGCGTTTGGCGGGTTGTAAATGTTGTTTTTGTTGAACGGCGAGTCGCGACGGAAACGGATCACGTCCGCCGAGTTTAACCGTGCGATCGCACCAAGGGCAACGGTTCAAATGATTGCCATAGCGATGTTGAGGCGAGACATCACAAGTGACTAACGCCGCTTCGGCTTCCTTCAACGCCCCTAACCAGGTTTTGGCATCCGGTCGCATTCTAGGGTTTTCTTGTCCGGCTTCAAAACATTGAATAAATAATTGCCTTAATTGGGGATGTAAGACTTCAAAAGGTGGCGCAAAGGGCATCGGTTGATAAGGAACCCGTTTTGTTCCGTAGGCGAAATGACCGGCCCGAATGCGAGACTCGATGGGGGGAGGGTCGCCACTACCTTGATAAACGCCGGAAAACGGGTGAGTTCCTTCCATTAAGAGCATAAAGATTAACACCGCCAAGCCAAAGCGATCGTGTTCGGGGGTGCGGTCTAAGTCGCGGAAGGGTTGACCTTGCAGTTCTGGGGGGGTAAATTCTGCTTTCCCAACAGGACAGCGATAAATTGTCCCTAAATCGGGATCTCTAACTTGGAAAGAGTCCGTATCAACGAGGGTAACTAAGGCGGTGTCGGTGACTAAAATATTGGATTCGTTCACATCTCCCACCACATACCCACTGCTATGCAAGTCAGCCATGGAGGCGACTAAATTGCGGGCGGTGCGATGGAGATATAAATAGTTAAAGAGGGGTTTCTGTTCGCGGCGGCTTTTCGGCGTATAGAAAATATGAATGGGGGTGGCGTTAGTGACCCGCGGCATTAAGTAACCGACAATTTGCCGTTTATTATCAACTGTATGCAGCAAGTCAACGGGCCATGCAATCGACGTGACCCCTGGGGCAACCATCACCGTTGTGGGGGGATAGTTATACATGATGGTCAGTTTGTCGGCGTCTTCGTCACTGGGTTTATGGTAGATTTTAGCGACTACATCGGGATCTTCTAAAATGCCATAAATCCGTCCTTCACCCCCACTGCCAAGGATTGTACGGGTGTCAAGGGTAATGGTTTGTCCGTTGAATTGGCGTTGCAGCCGCATAGCAAGTTAGGGGGTGATGTTGCGCCTCTGAATCATCATTGTAATTTAAGGTAATTTAAGCATAGCGCGTTCGGGAACTCGGCAGATTAACCCTGATTCCCCTAAGATTCTGATGAGAAGTGATGGGGGACAAAAGCCCTGACAACACGGCATTTTACAGCATGAGATCACCGCCACTTACGGGTAAATAAACCCCTGTAATATATTGAGCTTGTTCAGAAGCGAGGAACAAAATCGCCCCAGCAATATCGTCCGGCTGACCAATGCGTTGTAAGGGAATTCCTTGTCCGGCGGCTTGCTTTTGTTCTGAAGGCATCCAAGCGGTGGCATCGGTTTCGGTTAATCCTGGGGACACGACGTTAACGCGAATTCCTTGGGAGCCGAGTTCCAATGTAATAATTAACCCCAACCGCAGCACCGTTTTGTCCGAGTAATTTGGCGGTTACTGCACCAATTCCCCGACTGGCTCCGGTGATCAAAACAACTCGATTTTTCAGTAACATAATACTATCCTTAGCAAGGGTTTAATTACGGGTAATTGATTGTACAAAATAATCATTCAAATACTCTACCGTTCTCTACAATACATCAAGCAGCTTAAACGCATATTGCTGAGTTGATTCTCACCCCATCGGATGATAACAATATCTGGCTATTGAGAGAGGAGAATATTAAATCTAATCTTTTATATTATGAATAGTAAGAGATTTGAAGTCCATCTTGATACTTGCTCTGCGAATGCACTCTTTTGGCTGGGAGAGTGCATTTTTATTGTGCTTAAAAATAAAGTGATTAAATTATAAATCAAGGGTTTTCTAATCAAAGTGAGTTAATCTTTGATCGGATTGGCTCTACCATCCCTATAATAAACTTAACATCCTACGACACCAACACGGGATTATGACAAAGGATAAGACCGCCCAGGCTGTTAAGCCTGAAGAACCGACGACTCGGACACCCCCTTGGGGTCAAGTCACCCTTTTAGAACAAGGCGATCGCTACCGGATTAACCGAATTCTAGTGAATCCAGGGTATCATATCAGTACCCAAATGCACTATCACCGCAGTGAACACTGGATCGTGGTTTCGGGAACTGCTAAAGTGATCTGTGGTGGAGAAGAACGGTTACTCCTTCCCAAACAATCGACTTATGTTCCGATGAATACCCCCCATCGCGTCGAAAACCCTGGGGTGATTCCATTAGTAATGATTGAAGTGCAGAATGGCGAATATTTAGGGGAAGATGATATTACTCGTTTCCCTGATGAAGATGCCAAACGAGAGCCGAAAAAATAATCTAAATTTAACGTAGAGGCGCGAATTTTTCCGTCTTTACGTTAACTTTTTGGAAAGATCTCGACAGAAGCTACACTAAGGAGAGATAATTTTCCTGAGTCTATTTTATACTTAGGTTAAATTTAATTCCTTATGGATCTTAAGTCTCTGATTCGTGATATTCCCGATTTTCCTAAACCTGGAATTTTATTTCGAGATATTACAACCTTATTGCGTGACCCCGAAGGACTGCGGTATACCGTTGATTGTTTAGCAGAAAAATGTAGTCCTTTCTCACCGGATTATGTAATTGGGATGGAGTCGAGAGGATTTTTATTTGGTGTTCCGTTAGCATACCAATTAGGGGTAGGTTTTATTCCGGTTCGTAAACCGAAAAAATTGCCCTTCACCGTTTATCGGGCGGAATATGAATTAGAGTATGGTACAGATTGTCTAGAAATGCACCAAGATGCCTTGGCGGAAGGTCATCGAGTCATTATTGTCGATGATTTAATTGCCACAGGTGGAACTGCAAAAGCAACGGCGCAGTTAGTTGAACAAGCTGGAGGCGTGGTTGCCGGATTTTGTTTTATTATTGAACTCACGGCTCTAAACGGTCGGAAAAATTTACCCGATGTTCCGATTATTAGTTTATTACAATACGATTAAGAATTAAGAATTAAGAATCAGTAATCAGTAATCAGTAATCAGTAATCAGTGTAAGAGTTATTAGTTATAGAGTTATAGGATAGACAGAAAACAATGAGTAAATTGTTAATTGTTACGACTTG
Source organism: Planktothrix sp. (assembly GCA_048595135.1). Taxonomy (GTDB): domain Bacteria; phylum Cyanobacteriota; class Cyanobacteriia; order Cyanobacteriales; family Microcoleaceae; genus JBMDYE01. The sequence goes on from JBMDYE010000186.1 coordinate 9,508, forward strand.
TTAACGATGAATGTCTAACTCCAAACTAACAACTAACGACTAATGACTGCCCAACTGATTACTGATTACTGATTACTGATTACTGATTACTGATTACTGCACTTTTTTTTAACTGCTTATGTTCCCTGACACTTTCGCTTATATTGGCAAGCGATTGTTGCAAGCCATTTTAACCTTATTTTTGGCATCAATTCTGTGTTTTGCCATTACTCAGCTTGCCCCTGGAGATTATTTAGATAACTTATCTAATAATCCCCAAATTTCTGAGGAAACCCTCAAACAACTGCGGGAGCAATTTCGCCTAGATAGACCCGCTACTGAACAGTATTGGTATTGGTTAGGGCAAATTGTGACTCAAGGTAATTTTGGCTTTAGTTTTGCCAACCAACGTCCGGTGACAGCGTTACTTTGGGAACGAGTTTTCAATACTTTATTGTTAGCGATCGCTTCTTTAATTATAACCTGGGCGATCGCGATTCCATTAGGGATTATTGGGGCGGTTAATCAAAACAAATTTTCGGATCGATTTCTACAAGTCATTAGTTACGCCGGACAAGGTTTTCCCAGTTTCATCACAGCGTTACTGTTGCTATTTTTTGCCCAAAAAACCTCTCCGTTATTTCCAGTGGGAGGCATGACCAGTATTAATCATCCTGACTTATCCCCGTTAGGTCAAATATTAGATATTGGCTGGCACATGATTCTCCCCACCCTAGCTTTAAGTATTACCAGTTTTGCTGGATTACAACGATTAATGCGGGGACAATTGTTAGATGTTTTGCGGCAAGATTATATTCAAACTGCCCGCGCTAAAGGACTTCCTGAAAATCGCGTTATTTATGTTCATGCCTTAAGAAATGCCATTAATCCTTTAATTACATTATTGGGGTTTGAATTTGCTGGATTGTTAGGTGGGGCGTTCATTGCAGAAACCTTTTTTAACTGGCCAGGACTTGGTAAATTAACGTTAGAAGCTGTTCAACAACAAGATTTATATTTAGTCATGGCGAGTTTAATGATGGGGGCTGTTATGTTAATCATTGGAAATTTACTAGCTGATTTACTATTAAAAGCGGTTGACCCTCGGATTAAATTAGAAGACCTGCGTTAATCATTATGTTATCTGAAGTTTATTATCTGATTCGCTCTAAAGCCGATGGACGTTATGTTTCCGGTCGTCCTAATCCTGATCATGCTGAAAACTATTTACTGTTATTTTCAGAACATTTTGATGCCCTGAGTTATTTGAATAAACACGCGGCAGAATTAGCGAGTAAATTTTCCGTCGAATCAATTTCGGGTTCCCAAATCAAACCAATTTTACAACGGTGGGGTTTTACAGGAATTGGGATTATTAAAGATCCCCTTTTACCTCAAATTGAATTTATGGTCATTAGTCGTAGTTAAACCCACTTAATCGCAGTGATAAAATAGATTAAGCACATCTACTCACGAAGCCACAGTCTCTTGAGAATCAACAGAGGTCATTCAAATCTGTGTCACTTGAATAAGCGACTATACAAGAAATCTAACTGATGATTTATTATAAAAATAGTCGCTCAGTTGTTTGGGTAACAAATTGAGTAACCTCTGGTGTCTATCCGAGAGAGCAATCCTATGAATATTTTATCTAAATTAACTTTAGTTTGTACGGGAACAGCAACAGTCCTCAGCTTGGCTGCTAGCTCCACATTGGCAGTTATTTATGACTTTAAAGTTAACATTTTTTCAGGAGAATTAATCGGACAAACGTTTCCGGGTTGGGTCGAGTTTGATGACACTGATTTACAGGGAACTGGATTTGAATATACAGGGATTGAGTTTGAAAATAATCCTTATGAATTTGATGGTAAACTAAATTTTAATTTTACATTTTTAGATAAGACGTTTACGGAAGATGATGATGAGTTTGGTAGAACTTCTCTTTATTTCAAAGATGGAAAACCTACTCATATTTTTTATGATATAGAAGATTACCAAGAAAGCTATCAAGGCGTCGGATACACGATTTGGTTTTCAACGCAGGGAGGAACCGACGCCGAAGGCAATCCAATCGGAATGCGAGAGTTTGAATATATGTTTGATTATCCCTATGAATGGTTTGGCAATGGAACTGTTGAATTTGAAAAACGTAGCGTTCCAGAACCGAATGCAACATTAGGATTAGGAATGATTGGTTTAGGAGTTGTCATCAAGCAAGGATTCAAACGGTTATCTTCATCCTGACTTCTGACTCCTGACGCCATGAACCCGCTCTCCGCCCCGGCGCGTCTCTACTTAATTCTTAATTTTGAGGTAGCTCATACACAGCTTGCGAACAATTTGCCAAAGTAGAGATAACTGCAATTGGAGGGCAAGCAATGACCCGAACAAGCATCAATCTCGACACAGCAACAGGTCATCAGGTGATGGCTGCTGCTGGAAAGAAAATTTTACGCCCTGGGGGTCGGGCGGCAACACAGCAGTTATTTGAGTGGGCAAACTTCCAACCCGGAGAAACGGTTTTAGAACTGGCGGCTAGCTTTGGTTATAGTGCGATCGCTCTGGCTAAACGATATAATGTTCGGGTGGTTGGCGTGGAAAAAAACCCCGAAAGCGTGGCTCGTGCCTATGCCAATATTAAGGCGGCGGGGTTAGAAGACCAGGTGCAGGTAATTGAAGGGGATGTTTTCCACCTAGAACGGATTTCAGGACAATTCGACTATGTGCTGGCGGAAGCCATTCTCACCATGCAGTCTATTCCCGGTAAACATAAAATTTTACAGGGAATTGGCGATCGCCTCAAACCGGGTGGAAAGTTTCTTTCCCACGAGTTATTTGCTAATAGCCGAGAAGAAGAAATTCATCAAGCATTAGCCGCAACCATTCGGGCGAATTCGACCCCCTTATCGGAAGCGAACTGGATGGTAGCTTTAGAAAGTGTTGGGTTAGAAGTTTTACAGGATCAAACGGGTTCAATGCAGTTATTAAACCCGATACAGGTGATTCAAGATGAAGGATTAATTGATGCGACGAAATTTTTCTGGAATGTGCTGACTCGTCCTCAAGTGAGAAACCGTTTGTTAGCAATTCGTCGCGTTTTCAAACAATATGAACAAGAATTAGGCTATATCATTTTGTGTGCTAAACGAAAATAGGAGATTAATAATATGACAACCCCATTAAATTCGCATTTGTCTTTAGTTACCCAATTAAAAGATAAAATTGAATATGCTGAAACCGGAGTTCTCAGTAAAGTTTTAGTTAAACTCCCTTACTGTCAATATACGCTCTTTTGTTTAGCCGCTGGAACCGATATTTCTGAACATACTTCAACCCGCAATGCAGTAGTTCAAGTCATCGAAGGGCGAGGAATTCTAACTTTAGAAGGACAAGATATTCTATTAGAATCGGGTGTATTTGTATTCATGCCTGCCAATGCTCCCCATGCGTTACAAGCCCAAGAAAATCTAGCATTTCTATTAACCCTTTCTGATGCAGAATAGAAGAATTAAGAATTAAGAATTAAGAATTAAGAATTAAGAGACTCAAGTAGCGTCCTGAGCGGAGCGAAGGATCTGAATTAAGAATTAAGAATTAAGAGACTCAAGTAGCGTTTACTCCGCGGAACGTTGGCGTAGCCTGTGCGTAGCACTTAAGGATCAGAATTAAGAATTAGGCATTCTTGCAATAGGGAATAGAGAATAGAGAATAGAAATCTTCCCCTGCTTCCCCTGTTCTTTCAACTGGTGACTGGTGACTGGTGACTGGTGACTGGTGACTGGTGACTGTAATTGCTTCTACCAAGGACTGCCAATCATGGTAAATCCAGCCCAATAAAAAGGATGGGATAAATCAACATTACCTCTGGCGGCAATTTCAGAAGGGAGAGGAATTTTCTTAGGAAGAATATCTGTTTCATCGATTAAATATCCATTTTGTAAACGCACTTTTCCATATAACATTGCTAGTTGAGCTTGTCGCAATGCTTCAGCTTTAATGGGACTTTTTGATAAGGCTTCATAGAAGGTATTCATTAACCCTAATGTTCCGGCATCACTGACATACCATAAACTGGCTAAAGCCGATTTAACACCGGCTTGAACCGCTAACCCAGCAAATCCTAATTCCGCTTTTTCATCGCCGACGGCGGTGGTACAAGCACTTAATACTAATAATTCAACCGGAGGTTGATGTAATCTCAAGTTGCGTAATTCATTCAGGCGTAATTTTTGATCCCAAAATTGAATATAAGATTGTTCTGCACCTCCGGTTTGAAACTCTCCATGGGTGGCTAAATGAACAATTTGAAATTGATGTTGACTGCGTTGTTCTTTTAAATTATCAATGGTAAACTTTTCATTCAGAAAGGATTCTCCTCGTCCTAGATTTTGATCTAAAATTAAATTTAATTCTACGGGAACGGCGGGAAGGGGTTGTTGATTTGAATTGGGGAAAATAGAGGCTCCCATTGCCAGAACTTTAGAATTATTAATATTAACATAACGGGTATCGGTTAAACTCAAACTGGGAATTAACCCTAAACTATATTGTTCTAAGAGAAATTGTTTCCCATCATATAAGGCAGCGAGGGGTAAAGTTCTTAATCCACTATCCATTGAAAAGATTAAGGTTTTAATATTTTCTTGCTCTAACTGGGGTTGCAAGGGAGTAATCAACCAATCATATAATTTTTTTCCATTTTCTTTATATTGAGTATCCTTTAAGTTTTGAGGCATTCTAATTTGATTGCTAAATTCTCGTACCGTTTTTAAGACTTCTTCTCGACTAACGGGAATACTTTTAAATAAGGGTTGACCTTCGGGTAAAATGACCCGAACTTCTAATTGAGTTTTAGTGGCGGACACATAAACAATAGCAGGTTTATAACCCGTTAATTGAGAAATATCATTTAATGTTTGACGAATATTTTGATTGTTAACAGGGTTTTTATTGATAGCACCTCCGAAATAATTGGTAAATTCTATTCCTCGAAATGCCTCAATTTGGGATAAGGAAGAAATTACCGAACCGGAACTGATTTGATCATTGGGAATCGTGGGAGAATTGAGGGGAATAATGGGAGCTTCTGTTGGAGTTACAGGTTGTTCAGTGAGTTCTTCTGAAGGCTGAATAATCGTACTAGATTCAACCAAAGCATTAGAACTAGAATCTACGGTGGAATTGGTTAAAATGGGTACGCTATTAGGTTCTGGTGTAGATGAAGAGGGAGTGGTTTGTAATTCAGAATTAATTTGATTCGCAAGGGGGGAGTTGGAGTTAGGGGGGGAGGTGGTGTTATTATTGGGGGAAGGAGTGGTGGGATTTCCTAAATTATTGAGAGGGGGTAAAATCGTCACTGAATCCCCGTCGGTAATCGCTCCGGCTGTACCATTAATACTCGAATTCCCCACAATAAAAGCCGTATTTTCACAAGCAGAGGTTGCACAATAGTCTTGTCCTTGCTGAATAACAATTGCACCTCCTTGTTCTCCGCCTTGGGACGAAATACTGGCATTAATTTGATTAGCGGTGGTAAAGATTCCAGTTGCTCTAAAAAATCCGTTGGTCAAAATACCAATATCGCCCCCTTGGGTTCCTCCCTCGGCTCGAATCGAGGTAATATTAATATCTTGGCGACTATTTAAAGCGACATTTCCAGCTTGACTTTCCGTTGAACTGGAATCAATTCTTCCCGTAGAAATGCGATCGCCTGCTTTAATAACAATATTACCACCGCCGCTAATTCCCGATGAATTTAAGTCGCCAGCTTGTATAATTCCGGTTTCACTATTTAATTGAATCGGACTACTGACCCCTGCTGTTGTATTCGTATTAATATTATTAGTTTTCACTCCGGTATACCCATTGAGTGTAATTCCTGAATTCAAGGTTATATTGTCCGAAGTTTGCAGATTTCCGGTCACAATTCCACCCGTAGAACTGGTGAGATTAATGCCTCGATTCGCAATGATATCTCCCAAACTAACATTCCCAGAAGCAAATAATTCAATGGCTAAATTATCACCCATCTGAACCGAACTCGCCATTCGACCATTCACCGTTAAAGTCCCATTTCGACTCATTATATTAATCTCTCCGCCTGCAATTTGATTGGGAAGATTGCTGGGTTCTGATAAAGCTTGAACAGTGCCAATTTCAATATTATTTAATGCCGAAAGATTAATCGCGCCACGTTCTCCGGTCGGAGAAATTGTTTGCAGCACTCCGGTTCTAATTTGTCCTTGGGAACTGGTGAGTTGAATGGGTTGACCTTGGGTAATAATATTCCCGACTCGCAAATCCCCTGGGGTGGATAATGTAACTGACGCATTATCAATTCCAGTTAAGGTGCTGCTTCCTGAAATCGATTGCGCTTGTAATAAAACCGGATCACGAAAGCTGATTTCTCCCGCTATAAGAAGGGGACTGACACTATCAAATCGACCGATTTTAATCATACTAAATCCATTAGCCAAAGCATCTAAATCTGTTGGGCTGAGATCTAAATCCGAGGTGTTTTCTGAGGTTCCAGATAGGGTGATTCCTTGATTATTACTACTGGGTTGTAACACAACGGTTCCTAACCCTTCAACAGAATTTAATCCCCCTAACAAATTAATTTCTGACCCGATTAATCGCAGGGTTGCTGCGGGATTATTTCCAGTGGATAATTGTCCAGCAGAAATAGTTCCTGATTGACTAGATAAGGAAATATCTTGACCATCGGTTAAGATATTTCCAATTCTAATATTATCCAATGCCAAAAGCCTAATACTGGCATTCTCTAATCCTGTAATCGTATAAGGCTGTTCTCGAAAAAAGGTTCCACTGGTAATATTTCCTTGAGGAGATTGAATTAAAATCGGATCTTGAAACGAAATATCCCCGGTAATAAAAATTGTGCCTCTTCCTTCCGAATTCCCTAAAATAATTTCTGAAAATCCATTTTGCAAACTCTCTAAGTCCTCACGGGTTAAATTTAAAGAGGAGGCGGAATTATCCGCTTGACCTGCAATTTCAATATCTTGAGCCAGGGTAGCAGGCTGTAAAATAATTTGATTATTTCCTTGAACTGAATTTTTACCTCCGGTTAGATTAATTTCATCGCTGGTAATTTGAATGTCTCCCGTTTGTACCGGGTTTGTTGTCGTTTCAAACGTCCCTGTTCGTAGTCCTTGAGCTTCAACTTCTAACTCCGCATTTAAAATAATATTTCCTCCCGTTTCTCGTCCCCGGCTATCAATTAAATTGGCGCGAAAGTGACGAGGAGTTCCGATAATAACATTTCCCCCTGATCCTCGATTTGAAGTGGCATCAATACTATAGGATTCTCCATTTAAGAAAATATCCCCTTGAGCACTATTAATGCTAATATTACCGCCACCTAAACTCCCAGATGTATTCATATTTTCCGTGGTAATTCGATTCAATGCTACGAGATTAACGTTTCCTCCAATTCCGTTATTAATAGCATTTGTAGAAATCGAACCGATGATTAAATCGCGATCGCTCGTTAACAGAAGATTTCCCCCACTCGTTAACGCTGAGGTGGATAAATTTCCCGTATTAATTCCTCCATTATTCCTGCTAGTTAAAGTTAAATCTCCTCCTTGAGTGATTAAATTTCCTGTTAAAATATTTACTCCTGTAATTAAAATTCCTGCACCTGCTGTGCGAAGGGTATCACCGGAATTCATATTAAATGCTCCCCCACCGGTTTGATCTGCATCGGCAGTAAAGGTTAAGGTTCCATTGGTGGCGGGAAATCTTAATTCATTATCAGCTAAATTCGCAATGGTAATGTTTTCTTTGGCTGCTAAAATTAAGTTAGCATTATTCGCTAAATTTTCTAGGGTTTGCTCAGTTAAGGTTTGATTACCGGGTTGATTATTATTATTTTGTTCTGGATTATTATTAATATTAATTTCTCGACTATTAATCTCTAAGGTTCCTAAGCTGCCATTACTGCCTTTCAGGTTCACACTTCCCGTAACGTTCAGATTATTATCACTAAAAATTTGAGCCGTTCCTCCTAACCCTTCGGAGGTGGAATTGGATGAGGTACCTTGGGCGCTAATACTGCCAAAAAATTGCGTGAAATTATTAGAACCAATGATCACGACTCCCCCATTTCCTCCTTGTAACCCATCGGCTCGAAGGATTGATTGATTATCAATTAAGGTAATAGAGGCAGTGGGGAAGAAATTCCCTTGATTATCACCCCCAATTCTAATCATTCCGCCGCCATTTAAGGCAGAGGCATCAATATTAGCATTGGTTAGACGGATATTATTCGCAATAATATTAACTTGAGGAAAATTAGAGAAAGCAGCCGTTAGATTGGGGCTGGCGGTATTAATATTTCCTGAAACAATTGCCATCCCCCCACTAGGGGGAAGATTGGCATTAGCTGCACTGAGTCTTAAGGTTCCATCGGCTAGAATATTAACAGTAGAGGCTTGTTCTATGGTTCCAGTTCCTGTTAATAACTCCGGTAAAGCGAGGGGGTTAATTATTGTTTGTTTTTGAGCTTCAGAGACAGCAACCGCTTCTAATTCTAAATTTAATAAATGTCCTTCTTGACTAATTCTCACCCGATTATTATTTTCGACAGCAGCAATTGTAATTAAACCGCCTGGTGCTGATAACGTTCCAGTGTTAAGAATATTTCCCCCAATTAACATTAAGGTTTGACCTGATTTAACGGTTAATTCCCCTTCATTAATAATATGACCAGAATTGGCTGTTAGAAAGGTAAATAAATTCGGATTTCCTACCAAAGTGGCGTAATTATTTTCCCCGGACGCATTAAATGAATTAGAATTAAAGCCAATTCCGGTGGCGGTGGTGGCGGTAAAAGCGGCAGGAACATCTAAACGGGCATTTTCTCCAAAAACAATTCCCGCCGGATTCATCAGAAATAAGTTAGAATTGCCCCCCGTCACTTGAATTAAACCATTAATTAAAGAAGCTTCTCCCCCAGAAACACGGGTTAAAATATTTTGAATGGAGGGATTAGAAATAAAATTAACAATTTGACCGGAATCAACATTAAATTGGGTAAAACTATGAAATAAATTTCCCCCATCTCCTGAGCGTTGACCCCCGGTAATATCTATACGATTTCCGGCGGGATTAACCAGAGTATTTGTACTGTTAGGTTCGGGAACAACGGATTGAGCAACAGCAGGATTTGTGGCAAGATGAAACTTAAGGTTGAGTGATCCTATTGGCAGGAACCTATCAACACCAACTGTCCAAAGTGCTGCTAAAGGCAGGGAAGTTAAAATCAGCCGCAATGGGAGTGCAGGATACATGGGTCAACACCTTCAACGAACATGGGGATCAAGGCTTATGATGAAATTTTGATTGAGATATCCTGATGGTCAATAATGAGTTGAAATCCGATGAGTGAGAAAGATGAAATTTGGGATTTTGAATGAAATGGCAACCTTACGGTTATGGATGTAATAACAGGATTATGCGTTTAATCGGTCTGACAGGCGGAATTAGTACGGGTAAAACCACCGTATCGAACTATTTAGCAAAAACTTACCAACTCCCCATTTGGGATGCGGATTTGTATGCGCGACAGGCAGTTAGTATGGGTTCCCCTGTTCTTAATACCATTGTTAAGCACTACGGAAATAATATTTTACTTTCTGATGGTAACTTAAATCGTCAACAATTAGCCAGTATTATTTTTACAGACCCATCGGAGCGAAGTTGGTTAGAACAACAGATTCACCCGTTTGTCCGTGACTGTTTTGTTAAAAATATTCAACAATTATCAAGAGCAAAAATTGGTTCGTCTATCCCTGAACCGGGGGGACAACCCGACGCCGTTTTGGTGATTCCGCTGTTATTTGAAGCGAAAATGACGGATTTAGTTACAGAAATTTGGGTGGTCTATTGCCCCCCCGAACAGCAACGGTTGAGGTTGATGCAACGAGAAAGTATCGTTTCAAACACAATTTTAACTCCTCAAGAAGCGCAAGCTCGGATTGACAGCCAAATGCCTTTGGATCAAAAGTGTCAACTAGCAGATGTGGTTTTAGACAATTCTTCTACTCCAGAGGCGTTATTTCAACAAATTGATGCTGCGATTTAAAACCTGAAGCTTTAAAATAGAGGATCAGTTCACAAGAGGGATAATTATTAATGCTTTATATTAACCAGATTAATACCAGTGCTTCTCAATTGCGGTTAGATAAACTCATGGAAGAACGGTTAAAGCCTGGTGCCAATACAGAAAAGATTGATGCTCAGATTTGGGATTTATTTGGGGAAGACTGGGCGATTATGTTTACCGATTTATCGGGGTTTTCTCGAAATGTCGAAAAATTTGGCATTATCCACTTTTTGCAGATTATTTATGAATCTCAGCGATTATTCGTACCTTTAATTGATGAGAATGATGGAATTTTAATTAAATCCGTCGGGGATAGTTTAATGGTAATTTTTAGGAAGGTGGAAAAAGCGGTTGATTGTGCGATCGCCATGCAGAAAGCCGCGAAAGCTTATAATCAAGATAAAGCCCCTGAAAATCAAATTTTATTAGCGATTGGATTAGGCTATGGGAGAATCTTGAAAATTGGAGATGCAGATATTTTTGGGGCGGAAGTCAATGCAGCCAGTAAGCTTGGAGAAGATATTGGAGAAGCTTGGGAAATTTTAGGAACCCTGGCTGTGGCTGAACAAGTGAAAGAAAGACCCGATGTACATTTAGAAGAAATTTCTACGGTTCCCCCTGGCGCATCCAAAGCGTTTCAATTAATTTATCTTCATAAAAAACGCTTATAACATTAAGAAACGTTGTTTTTAGGGAGATGTTTTTGAGCTTGGTGTTAAAATAATTTCATCAATAATCAGGGGGTAAAATGATGACAACTTCTGTGCAATTTATTGAAGGATTAGATGAAGAAATTAGTGGCATCAGTCTCCGTAAACGTAAAAGTTCTAATGCAAAAATCTTTGTTTTACTGTTTGATCGGTTGCAAGCGATAGAACGATTAAGAGCTTATCGGAACCAGATCACCCATCTGTGGTTAACGGATGAAGAGGGAAAAATTAAAATTGAGCCAACAGGGATTAAATTTCTCTACCGAGATGACGATGAACTGTCTAAAGTTGAATGCACCTTTGAAGTAGACTCAGAGGATATTTTTGAGCGAATTATGCGATTTTTAAACCGTTATGCGGAAGAAAACGGCTTTGAATTCCAAGCCAATTAACCTAAAATGTTTGATAGGATTTAAAATCGGATAATCGTTTAACGGCTGAGGTTGAACATGAGCCCATCAATTCAAATGCAAAAATTACCTGCGGAATGGATTACCCCAGAACGTTTTAAACCCTATGGACAAGTGATTTCAGCTTCAGTTGATGAAAAATTGTATGATGAGGAAGATGCTCAACTCAATTTAAAAAATGGCATTCCTCGCTTTTATATTATGCGCCTGAGACAAACCGGGCTAAAATTTAATTGCGTTACCCGTCATGTTCAATGCACTCAATGTTTAGGATCTTTAGAAGGGAAAGATTGGTTTATAGCGGTTTGTCCTCCCAGTCAAAATAATCAACCTTCCTTACAAGAGTTAGCCGCATTTCAGATTCCAGGAAATTGTTTTATTAAATTAGAAGTAGGAACGTGGCACTCAGGGCCTTATTTTGAACAGGACTTTATTGATTTTTATAATTTAGAATTAAGCGATACCAATATTGTTGATCACTTCACCCATAATTTCTCCAAAAGCCATCACCTAAAATTTGAAATTGTTCCAGTTCAGTAATCAGTCAGAAGAAGGCAGGAGGCAGGAGGCAGGAGGCAGGAGGAAGAAGGAAGAAGGAAGGAAAAATAGTCTCCTTGTTTCTCTTGTTGCTAGGTTCCACCTAGCAATACAAAATGCAGGCGGAGCCTGCTATGAACAGGAGGCAGAGCCTCCATTAAACCGTTCCCAGGTAGAACCTTGGGAACGAGGATTCTTAATTCTTAATTCTTAATTTCTATTTTATTTTTCTAATTGTTTCAATGCTCGAAACGTTAAGAAGAAAAATCCCAAGGAACCGAGAAGCGTAATTAATTGAGCAATTAAATTACCCATTGCTGCGTCTTCCATTTGACACCCTCCAATACAACTTAATTTAGAATCTCCTGTTCCCACTATACCTTATGAGCCTAACCGAAACTGTTGTTGAGAAATGATACAAACTGTCCAGGCGATGGGGGGATCAATGCTACAACTTAAGAAAAAATAGTCAGGAGAAACGAAAAATGCAATTTCAGAGTGTTATGCAGGAAGCTTGCTATAACAAAACTGCCACTTGGATGAAGGAGTTATATGGAAAGTTTCCTTGTGCTAGACAGGATGTACCAGGACTCGCCATGGTGATGGGTTCTGCCTTAGTGGAAGTGTTTGTTTTTCCTTGGGGAAAAGACGACGCTGTGATTAATGCTCGGTCTTATGTGGTGACAGATGTTGAACTTTCTCCCGATTTAATGCACTTTCTCCTCCGAGAAAATAACATTATGCGGTTTGGTGCATTTGGCATTGATGAAAACGGTGACATTATTTTTGAGCATACCATTGTGGGTTCCACTTGTGACAAATTAGAACTGGAAGCTTCCGTTAATGCAGTATTAGAAATTGCCGATGATTATGATGATAAAATCGTTGAACGGTGGGGAGGAAGACGAGCTTTAGATCGAATGGCAAATTAAGCAGCGACCCATGAGAGGAGAATCGCTAAATTAACGCTTACCAACAGGAGAGAAACGGCAATTATGAGTAATTTATTTGATGGATTTGATCAGTTACTTGAATTGGCAAAAACTTTAGAGGAAAAAATACAAAGCGGGGAACTCAAAACTGATGTACAAATTAATTCTCGTACCTCTAATATTCCCCGTACTGGTAGTATTCCGCGCACGAATAGTAATTTCCGCTCTGTGATTATTACCCCTCCGTCTAACACGGATAACATTAATGTTCAGAGGAATAATCCCGAAGAAAATCCTCCTCCTTCATCTCCCAACCCTAACCCAAAACCCGTTAATCAACTGTCTGAAGTGGGGGGATTAGGAGAAATTATTCAACAATTACGAGAATTAGTTGAACTGCCATTAAAACGTCCTGATTTATTAGCAAAATTAGGCTTAGAACCGACGCGTGGCGTGTTATTAGTCGGCCCCCCAGGAACAGGAAAAACCTTAACTGCTAGGGCATTTGCAGAAGAATTAGGCGTGAATTATATTGCGATTGTTGGCCCCGAAGTGATGGGGAAATATTACGGGGAAGCCGAAGCGAAATTACGACAAATTTTTGAAAAAGCAACAAACGCCGCCCCTTGTATTGTTTTTATTGATGAAATTGATAGTTTAGCACCGAATCGTTCCCAAGTGGAAGGGGAAGTGGAAAAACGATTAGTTGCTCAATTATTAGGGTTAATGGATGGTTTTGCTCAAACCCAAGGCGTTGTTGTTTTAGCCTCAACAAATCGCCCCGATGCCATTGATCCTGCGTTACGACGTCCGGGGAGATTTGATAAGGAAATTCAGTTTAGAGTTCCTGATCGAAATGGACGCTTAGAAATCCTGAATATCCTAACAAAATCTATGCCTTTAGATCATACGGTTAATTTAGAAGTGATTGCCGATTTAACCGTTGGATTTGTCGGGGCAGATTTAAAAGCAATTTGCCAAGGAGCAGCTTATATTGCGTTGCGGCGTCAGGTTCCCGCTTTAGACGCTCCGGTTCCTGAACAATTAACGATTAATCAAGCCGATTTTCTCACCGCTTTAATAGACGTTAAACCGTCTGTTTTGCGCTCCGTTGAAGTGGAATCTCCAAATATTTTATGGGAAGAAATTGGCGGTTTAGAAAGTATTAAACAAACCTTACAGGATTCCGTTGAAGGTCAGTTACTTTATCCTGAATTATATCAGCAAACAGGCGCAAAAGCACCGAGAGGAATTTTACTTTGGGGGCCACCTGGAACCGGTAAAACCTTGTTAGCAAAGGCGGTTGCTTCTCAATCCAGAGCGAATTTTATTGCCGTTAATGGCCCCGAATTATTAAGCCGTTGGGTGGGGGCGGCAGAAGCCGCTGTGCGGGAATTATTCGCGAAAGCAAGACAGGCTTCTCCTTGTGTGATTTTTATTGATGAAATCGATACCTTAGCCCCTGCTAGAGGTGCGTATATGGGGGATTCAGGGGTCAGCGATCGCGTCGTTGGGCAGTTATTAACGGAATTAGATGGACTCCAAAATACTGCTGAAGTCTTATTAATTGGGGCAACAAATCGACCCGACGCCCTCGATCCAGCGTTATTAAGAGCGGGACGATTAGACTTACAAATTAAAGTGGATTTACCGGATTTTGAAAGTCGGTTAGCAATCTTAGAAGTTCATAATAATAACCGTCCTTTGGTAGATATTGATTTAAGAGAATGGGCAACCCAAACTGAAGGCTGGAATGGGGCAGATTTAGCATTACTCAGTAACCAAGCCGCCTTAGAAGCGATTCGCCGTTATCGTCGTCAAGGATTAACTGATCCGAAAGAAATTTCAATTCTTCCTGAAGACTTTACCCTGGGCTATGAAATATTAATGTTAAATCGGACAAAACAACGTTAACCGAGCTTAGGGAAATCTCAAGAAACCGGGTTTCTGCTCACAATTGTAGGTTAACTCCAGATCTACGAAGAAACCCGGTTTCTAAAAGTCGGCTGTCCAAAAACCGAACTAAAGAAACCAGGTTTCTCTCAGAAGCCTGGTTTTTAAATTGATTATATTAAACCAGAACGACCATGATCAAATCTTTTAAAGCTAAATTAGCCGGATTAATTATTCCTATCGTGGGGTTGCTCTCCACGAATGTTGCTTATGCTCAGGTGGAACCCAACCCCATTAATATTAGTGGAACTCGTTCCCAAACTGAGGTTTCTAAAGAAGTTTTTATTCCGACTAAAACCCCTATTAATAATGTACAAATTTATCCCGTTAATGTACAAGGAAATGATGGTGTAAGCTTTCCCAAGGGGGCGATTACCCCTCAAAAACCCGTGATGATTCAATCGAATCAAGCTTATGTTCCCATTCAGTTTAATTTAAAAAATGCGAATAGTGGGGAATTTACGGGTCGGTTACTGTTAATTTATGGAAATGAAAGAACGGAAATTCCCATTTCAATTCGCGTTAAAGATCCTTGGTTTGTTCCGGTTCTAATTTTATTTTCAGGAACCGCATTAGGAATTATGGTTTCGGTTTATCGGGATAAAGGAAAACCGAAAGATGAAGTGTTAGTGAGAATCGGAAGATTACGCGCCCAAGTTCAGGAAGATCCTGAATGGGAAAAAGCTCAAACGTTTCCCCAACGTATGGACACGATTTTATTAAAGGTAAAAATAGCTTTAGAAGCGGATGATTTAGAAGAAGCGATCGCCATTGTTAAACAAGCAGAAACTATCTGGAAAAAATGGATTGATAGCCGAGGGGATTGGTTAGCACTCTTAGATTATAGTCAGCAACTTCTAGAACAATTACAAGGTCAAAATATTGCTAATTTTGAAATTCAAGCGTTAATCCGCGAGTTAAAAGATGCGATTAATGATGCGCCCGATGCTGAAAATCCTGATCAGTTTCGCGATCGCTTACAAAAAGTTGCTGAACAAATGAATCAGTTTTTATTGAAAGTGAATCAAAGCCAAATCAATAAATTACTCAAACGGTTGCCTCCTGATCAAGCTGAAAAGTTTAAACCAGAAGTGATTAGCTTGAACCAAAAAATTAAAGATAAATCATCTTTAACTGTGCAAACTTACAGTTTATTTCAAAGCCAAATTGAGGAGTTGAAAACGAAAATAACCACTTCAATAGATGGTGAAAATTCCTCAGATTTAACTGAAAAGGGAGTTTTAAGCTTTCTGCCATTAAAATTACCCATTGCCTTTCCTCCAGCCACCAGTTCTACCCCGCAAGTTCAGCAAGTTCAAGAAGCGGGGTTCCGGTTACAGGTGTTTACCTTAAGCAGTTATGCGATCGCAATAATCTTTTTAGCAGGCGCCGGATTTAGTCAATTATACGTTGATAATCCCACCTTTGGAGCCAATCCTTGGAAAGATTATTTTGGTTTAATGGCTTGGGGTTTTGGCGCAGAAGCCACCCGTGATGCGATTACAAAAGTGATTCAAACTTGGGAATTACCCGGATTAAAATAGGTCAGTTTAAAACTGTCATTCTGTTTTATATGTCATTCTGAGCAAAGCGAAGAATCTCTTACTATACTTTTGGGTTAATAAGAGATCCTTCCCTCCGCTATGCTACGTTCAGGATGACAAGTTTTATCTGTCATTCTGAATTTATAATTATAGATTAATGTGATGCTAGTATGATTTTGATGGGCAGAGCCCATCCTACAGTTGGGCGGAGATCCAGTTGAGGTAAGGGGTGGAACCTTTAATAATTGGAAGGGCTATAATTTCAGGAACTTCGTAGGAATGTAAGGCTTTAATTTTTTCGGCTAGCACTTCAAACTTCTCTAAATCGGTTTTAATCACTAATTGCCATTCATCTTCAGAACACACTTCATTTTTCCAAGTATAAACGGAATGAATAGGCGTAAAACTAACACAAGCAGCTAGTTTAGCTTCCACTAAACCTTGAGCAATTTTTTCGGCTTCTTCACGAGAACTGGCAGTCACTAAAACGATGCCATAATTTGTACTCATAACTCTTTTTCTTTAGAAAACGCCGTGTTCTAATATTTTCTTACCCGTTAAATTATTCTGACTATGGGCTTTATAGAAATTAACACAGGTCATGGCTAAATCTAAATACACTTGTAACGATTGCGGTAACGTTGCGTCTTTAAACTGGGTTCCGTCTAACGTTGCACCCACTAAAGAGGCATCTCTTAAGTCAGCACCCGTGAAATTGGTTTGAGATAAGGTAGCCCAGTTTAAATTCGCCCACATTAAGCTAGCTTGTTCCAAATTAGCTCCGGTTAAATCCGCCTGCGTGAGTCGAATTCCTCGCATTTGAGCTTGACTTAAATTCGCATTGATCAGTTGAGCATTAGCTAAATCTGCCCCATTTAATCTGGCTTCACTAAGATTAATTCCATCTAAATTAACCCCACTTAAATTAACACCGTTGAGGTAAGCTTTTTGCAGATTAACCCCGGTTAACTCGGTTCCCACAAATTTAGAACCGCTGAGTTTGGCTCCTACTAAATTTGCCCATTTTAAGTTCACTCCGGTTAAATTCGCTTCCCGTAAATTGGTTTGATGTAAATTCGCACTACATAAGTTCGCATTGGCTAATTGAGCGCAGCGCAAGTTTGCTCCTGTGAGAATTGCACCCGTTAAATTCGCCCCGGTCAGTTTAGATTTGACTAAAAAACTACCTGTTAAATTCGCTTTGCTTAAATCGGCATCGACTAATTTAGCTTCGTTCATTTTGGCATAACTCAGATTGGCTCGGTGCAAACAAGCACCGTTTAACTTAACTTTGCTGAGAAATGCACGGCTGAGATTGACGCCTGTTAAATTGGCGTTTGACAGGTTAACCCCAATTAAAATCACTCCTGAAAGGTCTACACCTTGTAGGTCGGCGCCAGAAAAGTCGGTTTCGCCTTGTTCGTATTGTCGTAAGAGTTGCCTAACTTGCATGGGTACATCGCTCCTGTTCCCTGTAATTTAATATAAGCACAAAGTCTTAAGATTTTTTTTATATTTTTGTGTTTAACATTTCTTAACAATATTAGAGGAGAAGAAAAGGACACTTAGCAGTCACTCTTCACCATGTAAATCCATTCACACCTTCTCCAACTTCGTCCGGTTCGCTAAAATGCTTAAGACTTGATTGTTAATTTGGGGTGTTGCTAAATCTATAAAACGAGACAAATATGACTAATCCTCAGAATCCGAATCCTAATTCTGAACCGATTCTTCACCCGCGACGACGGTTAAGGCGTGTCCTCCTGTGGGGAGGTGTGGGAGGCGGAATCACGTTGCTGGCGGCGGGTATCGGAGCGGCTTGGTTTATTCGGTATCGGTTAGCACCTGTGGTTGGGGCGACTTTGGAAACCATTCTGGCAAGACCCGTTGATGTCGGCCCCGTTGAACGGTTTACCTTCAATAGTATTCGGTTTGGCAAGTCAACCATTCCTCCGACTGCACAGGATAAAGATGAAGCCTTTGCAGAAGCGGTGGAAGTGAATTTTGCTCTGTTATCGTTATTTCAACCGAAAGTTCAACTGGATATTACATTAATTAAACCGACTGTTTATATCCAAGAAGATCAACCTGGAAATTGGGTTAATACTCAATTAAATTTAGATCCTGATCCGGCTTTTACCTTGGTTTTTAGAACGATTGGGATCGAAAACGCTACAATTAATTTAATGCCTTATGAAATTTTAACGGCTCCGCCTCCAAAACCGAGAAGACCGATTTCAATTAATGTTGATCAAGTTCGGGCTGATTTAACTGAAGATAATGAACGATTGCAAGCGGATTTAACGGGTAAATTTGCTCAGGGGGGAACCTTTGCGGTTAAAGGCGAAGCATTATTAGCAGAGGGAAAAGTCAATGCTCAAGTTCGCACTAATCGTTTATTTATTCCTCAATTAGATTGGTTAATTCCCACCCCTGATTTTTCGCTTCAACGGGGGGAATTAAACGCGAATTTGAACATTAGGTTAGAGGATTGGAAACCGTTGGATGTGCGAGGAACGGCTAGTTTAAATCAAGTTAAAGCTCAGGTTCAAAATTTACCGAATCCCGTCAATCTTAATCAAGCTCAATTTAGATTTGCTGGAACTCAATTCATTATTGATCAGTTTAATACAACGGTTGGGGATTTAGCTTTAAATTTAAAAGGAACGATTCTCAGTAATTCTGATTTAGATTTTAATAAAACTCGCTTTAATTTAGCGGCTAATTTGCAACCAACTCAAGTTTCAACCTTATTAAAAACGGTAGAAGCGGTTCAAGGGGAACCTGTCAACTTACCTTTTCCGGTTACGGGAGAAGTGCAAGCAACGGTTAATTTAGTGGGAAATTTACTCACACCAGAAATTACAGGAAGTATTGCGGTAACAGAACCGACATTAATTGATAGAGTTGTTTTTAATACGCTACAAACGGATTTTGAAGTTGCTGCCAAATTTAGTGAAAATTTAGAAATTGTTGCTGACCCAGAAATTGAATTTTCAAACTTATTAATTGCTCCTGCAACAGGGGGAAGAATTCAAGGAAATGGGGAAATTCAATTAAAAGGGTTTTTAGCGTCGATAGAAGAACCTGAGCAAAAAGTACAACCGAAAAGAAATAATAATAATCAAGAACTACCGAAATTGAATGTTCCGACACCAGAACCGATTCCAAATCCTCGACAGGAATTTGATCCGGTAATTCGGTTAGATTTAGATGTGGATAATGTGGCTTTGGATGCGATCGCTCAATCCTATGGTTTATTGCCACAATTTCAACTCGGTAGTTTATCCGCAGAAGCGCAGGTTTCCGGCACTTTAAACAACTTAAAAGGAGAAGCGGAATTTAGTTTACCTGCGGCAACTTATCCGATTTTAGGAACGGCTGAATTTTTAGGCAATCAAGCCCAAGCCCAAGTTAATATTGCCGATGGCGATATTAATATTGTAGCACAACAACGGAATAATGAAACTTGGAATACTCAGATTAATGCGGATCAAATTGCGATTCAACCGTTAGTTAATATTGGCTTATTATTTGCTGATCTTCCCAATGAAACCAAAGCCCAAATTCAATCGGTAGATTTAGCAGGAGGTCGATTAAATTTAGACGGACAATTTGCGGGTTCATTAGAAGATTTCTCGATTGATACGATTACCGGAGATACGCGTTTAACAGTTAGTTTACCCCAAGGAACGCTGAACGCAGCGGCGCAACTTCAGCAAGGAGACTTTCAAACGAATTTTAATACCAATAATTTATCCTTACCGACATTAATTGATTTAGGATTACCGTTAGCCAATTTACCCCCTGAACTCGCTTCAGATTTACAAAATTTAGATTTCCGTCAAGGAACATTACAACTCACAGGGTCTTTAGCAGGAAACTTAGAAGAAGTGGCTGCTAATACCTTAACAGGAACCGCAAGAACTGTTATTGATTTAGGGAATATTGGGGGAACTGTTACCGCCGATACTCAATTTATTCAAGGACAATTTCAAACGGATTTTGATGTTAATTCGGTTCAAATTAACCCGTTGCTTGATATCGGGTTTTCGGTGGCTAATTTACCGGATAATCTTCAAAATTCGATTCAAAATTTAGATTTAAGAAATAGTAGCTTAACGGCGGATGGTTCTGTTATTGGGAATTTAGAAAACTTAAATCTGAGTAATCTAACTGTTAATGCAGATGGACAAATTGATTTAGGCAATTTGGGTGGAACCATTAATGCTCAGGGACAGTTACAAAATAATCAATTTCAAGCCCAAGTGGGAACCAGAGGAATCGCGTTAGAACCCTTAATTAATGTGGGATTACCTGTTGCTGATTTACAACCCAGTTTAGAACGGGAAATTCAAGCGTTAAATTTACAAGGCGGGTTTTTACAAGGGGATCTGAATTTAGCAGGAAATTTGGCGAATTTATCGGCGGAAACGTTAATATCACGGGTGAATGGACAAGTTAATTTAGGGCGAGAAGGTGGCATTGTTCAAGCCAGAGGAGAAACGAATGGGGGACGATGGAGAGCTTCAATATTAGGAGATGAAATTGCCTTAACTCGGTTTTCACCTTTAGTAGAATCTCAAGTTCCTGAATTAATTGCCCGTTTGAATGAACAAGGGTTAATTAATCAAGCGGATAATTTACCGTTGTTACGGGGATTATTAAATACTGAAATTAGTGGGATGGGAAGTTTAGGGAATTTGAATCCCAATACAATTCGGGCGATGGGGGAATTACGGCTAACAGAATTACCGATTATTCAAGAACCCTTTGAAGCGATCGCCAGTTGGAATGGCAGACAAATTAATATTCAAAAAGCGGAAACGGACAGCTTCTCAGCGAATGGGTTAATTGGGGTAGAATTTGCAGGAACAGGCGTTCCTGAATTGTCGAATTTAGATCTCAATGTTCGCGTTTCTAATTTTAATTTACAATCTCCCGTTGCTCAACGATTATTAGCGTTATTACCCCCAGAAATAACAACGGGAGATACTCCATTAGTGGCGGGTTTAGCTAATTTTAATGGTCAGTTAACGGGGTCACTGGCGACATTACAATTACAAGGAAATTTAAGATTAGATAATTTTGCGGTTAGAGCGGTAACATTTGATCCGGTTTTAGCGGGAACCGTTGATGTGCGTCCCGGTCAACAGGTGAGTGTTAATTTAGCGGGAGAACAGGATAAAATTGAATTCGCTTTAAATGAACAATATTTACCCGTTTCCTTTTTAATTCAACAAGATGACAGTCGGTTAGTGGGAACCACAGAAGGCAATACTTTATTGGTTAATTTAGAGGATTTTCCCTTACAAACGTTGAGTTTAGCTCCCTTAGCGGATGCGGGAATTGGAACGTTAAAAGGTTTAGCATCGGGGGAAGTTCAAGTTTCTAATTTAGCGAGTTTTAATATTAATGAAATTGGGGTGAGGGGAAATGTAACCGTTAGCGATCCGGCGTTGGGTTATATTCAAGGGGATCTGTTTGCGGGGAATTTACGATTTAGTGATGGAATTGCTCAATTAACCAATGCTAGATTACTACAAAATGAAACAGAACTTTTAATTACAGCGCAAGCCAATATTAATGAGATTTTAGCCAGTTTATCTGCGCCTCCAACGGCGGAAGGTGCAACAATACCGCCCCAATTTCAAGGGTCTATTGCCATTCCTCGTGGCAGTTTACAAGATGTTTTAACCACGTTTCAATGGTTTAAGTTAGATGATTTTTCCAGAGGGTTAAATACACCAAATTATGCAACAGCCACGGAGGTTAAGCCTGTTCCAGTGGGTTTACCTCCGAATGCAACTTTATTAGAACAATTGCAACGGTTTGAAGAAATTAAAGCGATTTTACAAGCATCAATTGAAGCAGAATTAAATGAACCATTACCCCCTTTAGAAGATTTAGACGGTCGTTTTACGGGACAAATTGCGTTTCAAGGTTCGATTCAATCCGGTGCGGAAGCGACTGCAACGATTAATGGACAAGATTGGACATGGGGAGAATATATTGCTAATCAATTTTTATTAGAAGCAAGTTTAACAGATAATTTATTACGGGTTGAACCGATTCAATTACGGTCAGGAACTGCACTTTATGATTTTCGAGGACAATTAAATTTAGCTGACCGACGTGCATCGGGTCAGTTTAGAGCGAAGGATATTCAACTGGCAGAAATTGAAAGATTAGCGGATATTCCGAATGTGGATTTAACCGGACAATTAAATTTACAAGCAACCTTAGCAGGAACCTTAGAAAATCCCCAAGCAACAGGAGAATTAACAATATTAAATGGAACCGTCAATGAGGAACCCATTCAACAAGCAGACACCAGTTTTAACTATAATAATTCTCGCTTAAGATTTGGGGGAAGTTTACTGGTAACAGAACAAAATCCGATTCAATTTAGAGGAACTTTGCCGTATCAATTGCCTTTTGCTACGGTGAGACCCGAAAGTAATATTGTTGATGTGCGTGTGGATATTATTGATGAAGGATTAAAGGTGGTGAATTTAATCAGTTCTGATTTTGATTTAGAAGAAGTTAAGGGATTAGCACAACTGAGAATCGGGGGAACCTTACAACAAACCGAAGGCGGTCAAGTTCAATTGAGTTTGCAGCCAGAAGGCTTATTAAAAATTCAATCTGCTGTGATTAATGCGGAGAATTTAGAAGAATCGATTGTGGGTTTAAATGGTAATGTGATTTTTACAGGCGATCGCATTATTGTTGAACAAATTCAAGGGGATTTAGTGGGAGAACGGGGAACAGGAACGATAGTTTTAGCCGGAGTTTTACCCTTTGATCGACCGTTAGCAGAAACCGATCCCGCTTTAAATAATCCCTTACAATTAGCACTAACAAATTTAATTGTTGATGTTCCTGACCTTTATCGCGGAAATGTTTCTGGGGGGGTAATTATTCGAGGAACTGCTTTAAAACCGAGGGTGGGAGGAGAAGTAATTTTAAGCGAGGGTCGGGTGATTTTACCTTCGGAGGGAACCGCTACATTAGCAACAGAAACGGCAGAAACGAACGATCAACCTCCCATTGATGTTAACTTAAATGGATTAAAAATTACCTTGGCTGATAATGTTCAAGTGATCAGTGAACCGATTTTAAATGCACCATTAATTAATTTTACGGCCACTGGCACCATTACCCTGAATGGCGCGATCGCCAGTATAGAAGATATTCAACCCCAAGGAACCATTGAACTAACCGGGGGACAAGTGAACCTTTATACCAGTCAGTTACGGTTAGACCGGGGGTATCCGCAACGGGCGATTTTTGTTCCCTCTCAGGGACTTGACCCGATTTTAGATGTGCGACTCGTGACCCGTGTTCCTGAAGCCATTCGCTTTGTCTCCACGCCATCGGCGTTTCCCAGCGCCGAACAAACGGAAGCCTTAAGTCCCTCTCGGTTTGGGACGGTTCGCACCATTCGCATTGCGGCAATTGTTCGGGGGCCTGCATCAGAAATTAATGATATTATTCGGTTACAAAGTTCGCCACCTCGATCGCAAAATGAATTAGTAGCATTATTAGGCGGAAGTGTCATTCAAGGCATTCAAGATGATAGTACATTAGTCATTGCAAATATTGCCAGTGCGGGATTATTTAATCGTATTCAACAGGATATTATTAATGCAACAGGATTAACGGAATTTCGCATTTTTCCCACTCGAATTGCTGAACGCGGTTCTAGCGGTCGCGCTTCTGCATTAGGATTAGGAATTGAAGTGGGTTTAGATGTTACCAATAATACCTATGTTTCTCTCAGTCGGGTGTTAGCGTCAAATCAACCGTTTTTGTTTAATATTAATTATCGCGTTAATGATAATTTACTATTAAGAGGAGCCACCAATTTTGGCAACGAAAGCGAAATTCGGTTTGAATATGAAACTCGGTTTTAGTACAGCCCAAAAACCCGGTTTCTCAAAGAAACCGGGTTTTTTAGTCGGAAACTGTTACCACTGGGGATGACTAAAAATTAAATCTTCTGCTGCTTGTGCATCTAAGGGTTTGGCGAAAAAATAACCTTGACCTAATTCACAGCCTAATCGTCTCAGTAATGATAATTGTTCTGCGGTTTCGATGCCTTCTGCAACAACGTTCATTCCTAAATGATGGGCGAGGTTAATAATCGATTGAACCACTTCTACATTCCGTTCTAATGTATCTAAACGACTAATAAAAGAACGGTCAATTTTTAAAGTGTCTAAGGGAAAGCGATGTAAATAACTTAAGGAAGAATATCCCGTGCCAAA
This sequence comes from Planktothrix sp., assembly GCA_048595135.1. Taxonomy (GTDB): domain Bacteria; phylum Cyanobacteriota; class Cyanobacteriia; order Cyanobacteriales; family Microcoleaceae; genus JBMDYE01. The sequence goes on from JBMDYE010000186.1 coordinate 33,981, forward strand.
ATCATCTAAACTTAATTGAATATGGCGGAGCCGAAGTTTTTGTAATAAATCATTGGCAAATTCTGTATTATCAATAATCGCACTTTCAGTAATTTCAAACTTTAAATATTTACTTTCTAATCCTGTTTCTGCTAAAATTTCATCAATCAGGTCAATTAATCGGACTTGAGAAAATTGTTTGACCGATAAATTAACATTCATGGTTAAATCAATCGATCCTCTTTTTTCAATGATTTTCTCGCGCCAAGTTTGCAGTTGACTACAAGCTTCTTTTAAAACCCATAAACCCATCGGAATAATTAATCCTGTTGTTTCAGCAATGGGAATAAATTCATCAGGACGAACTAAGCCGCGTTGAGGATGTTTCCAACGAACTAAGGCTTCAAACCCACTAATCTGACCCGTGATTAAATCAATAATCGGCTGATAATACACTAAAAATTCGTTCCGTTCAATGGCACGTCTGAGGTCATTTTCTATCTGTAACCGCGCCAACGCTCGAAAGTGCATATCAGGATTAAAGACTTGATATCTTGCCTTTCCTAACGCTTTCGCTTGATACATGGCGGTATCCGCATCTCGCAATAAATGTTCCGGTTGTTCATATTCAGATGTTCCTAAAACAATCCCAATACTGGTATTAATAAAAACCTCATGTTGATATAATAAAAATGGCTGACATAAAGCGGCTTGAAGGGTTTGAGCTAAACTCACCGCTTCATCAACTGATTGTACCGTTTCTAATAAAACCGTAAACTCATCCCCTTCAAATCTTGCTAAGGTATAAGCAGGAGGAATACAAGCGGATAACCGTCTCGCCACTGCTTTTAACAGTTGATCTCCGGCTAAATGCCCCAGAGAATCATTCACCGTTTTAAAATCATCACAATCGAGAAATAATACGGCAAATTGAGCATCAGGTTGATTGTG
>JBMDYE010000187.1:0-17832 GCA_048595135.1 Planktothrix sp.
GGCTGTGGTATTCCTACTATCACCGTTGATCCGAGTCAAGTGCCACAATCGTTAATATCCGAGCGTCAAAACATCATTAACAAATACAGTAGACTGTTCGGATAGTCAATATCAATCCCCTCTAACGACAAGCAATCAAACTTAGGCTATGGTCAAGCATTTCCCTAAATTCTGTTGTTTTATCCTATTAAAAATAGCGGCATTTAGGGAAGTGTAAACGTCGGAAACAGGGTGTTTAACAATCTCCCATTCCTACCCCTTCACTAACAATTTAATTAGGAGAAAATACGATGTCTTTTGAAAGCCTCAATCAGTTTTTTCAAGAAATTTCTCAAGATCCTACCCAGCAACAACAGTTAGTTCAATCAGCGATAGATGGCGAAAGCTTAGTGAATAAAGTTGTTGAATTGGGTAAAGAAAAGGGCTACGACTTCACTCAAGCTGAAGCTCAGGAATGGATCGAGACAGCTTCTGCTCAAATGGAAAATCAATCCAATACCGAACGGGAGTTAAATGATGAGGAATTAGAGTCCGTAGCAGGAGGTTGGACACCCTTTGCACCAATCGCTTTATTATTCACAACGGTTTTGGCTCGTGGTGCTATTAAGGTAGGTGGAGAAACGATCAAAAACTAACTAAAGCATAATAGTTTCCGTTCAACTACGATCACGCAACCCGTTTTTACGGGTTGTAAACTTTTATTCTGAATTGTTTGAGTTTGTTTCAAAACGGAGAATGCCGGAAAAATGTTCATATCGGATCAGTTGGAGTTGACTCAAGCGAATTTAGTAGATATTGTGGCTAGAGCCAGTTATTTATATGAATTGATTGATCAAGATTTTCTGGAGATTGACACCCATCAAATCAATCAACACAACGAAAGTAATCATCGCCTCAAATCCTGGTGTGAAATAGTTGCCCAAGGAAACTGGGAAAAGTTTAAAAAACGTCTTCAATGGGATAATTTAAATTTAACTAAAATCAATACAAAACTTAATTTTAAGCCTCTTGTTACCAATCCAAATCTACCGAGTTGGGCATTAATTTTAGAAAAAATTATTGAAACATCTTTAAAACAGAGTAGGGGAATTCTGGATTGGGAAACAAAACATGAACAATCCCAATTGTTAATGCCTATTGATCCTGAAAATTCATTACCTTTTGAAGATTTGCTACTACCTGGTGTCTATGTAGCCCGACAGACATTACTCGCTCATCTAGATTATAACTTGCTAGAGGCCACTAATTTTATTTTAGATCAGCTTGATCCGAAAGCTTATTTTAAGCTAGAACAGGGTTTACTTGAGTCGCTAACTAGCCTTTGCGAAAAAACGCTAGAGTTTGAATTTTCTCGTTTTCGTCCCAAGGAGTATCACCTTCTTAATTTGCTAGTAACTGATAGCCAAGTAACGCTTCCTAAAAAATACTATCATGCTTTTGTACAGCAACTTTTACAGGATGGAATGCTGAATTTTTTTCAAAACTATCCTGTCTTAGCAAGATTAATTACCACTCAGATTGAGTTTTGGGCTGAAGCAACAGCCGAGTTTTTGCACCACTTAAAAGCAGATTCAATAGAACTTTATAAATTATTTCAATTTAATGTAAAATTTACAGATGTAGAAAAAACAGATAACAGTCAATTTTTAAGCAATTTTTCCGATTTAAGTTCTAATGGCTTTTTAGGTAAAATTATTGATATCAAACCTAATCTATCCGATCCCCACCATCGAGGACGCAGAGCAATCGCCCTAACTTTTGAATCCGGGCTAAAACTAATTTATAAACCCAAAGACTTAGGCTTAGAAGTGGCCTATAATCAGATTTTAAACTGGTGTAACCAACAGTTTTCTAAGAACAAGGAACAAAAAAGATTACCAGAGCTTACGCTATCTACAGATTTTCCCCCATTGTCCGATTTACCCTTTAAAACAATAATGGTACTGAATCGCCAAACCTATGGCTGGGTGGAATATGTAGAACAGTTACCCGTTGAGGATGAGGCAGCAGCAAAACGTTTCTATCAACGAACTGGTATGCTGCTGTGCCTGCTGTATGTATTGGGTACAACTGATTGCCACTACGAGAATGTTATCGCCAGTGGCGAACATTTAGTCCTGGTTGATCTAGAAACGTTGATGCAGCATGAGGCTAGACTTGAAGATTTTCCAGAACAACTCCAACAGGTGGCTGTTAATCGATCTTTATTGAATCAACAATTTTTGGATTCAGTTCTGCGGACTGGACTATTACCACGCTGGGATTTTAATCAAGATAATAGTATTGCCTACGATCTGAGTGGACTAGCCAGTGCTGATTCACAACCCTCTGTTGGTAGCGTATTACGATGGAAATTTATCAATACAGATAATATGCACAGGGCATACCAAACGATGACTATCCCTGTCGCCAAAAATATACCTATTCTCAACAACGTTCCTTTATTGCCTACCAATTATGTTGACGACTTGGTGAAGGGTTTTGAGCAGATGTATTGCTTCTTGCTCACTCATCGACAGAAATTGTTAGGATCTGAACTCAATTGTGGGGAAAATTCAGATCCTACACCTCTAGAAGCTTTACAAAATCAGCAAGTTAGATTCGTTTTTCGATCAACTAAAGTTTACGGTGTCATTTTACAAAATACTCTAGCCCCCGAATTTCTTCGGAATGGAATTGACCGTAGTATCGAACTAGATATTTTAGCCCGTGCTTTTCTGGTAACAGATAAAAAGCCTCATGCTTGGCCGATTTTACACTCAGAACTCAGGGCAATGGCTCAGTTAGATATTCCTTATTTTGGGACGAGTTCTAAGAGTAATCATCTCACAATTGGTGTTGAAAAACCACTTAATAATTTTTTGGTAGAACCCTCATACCAACAAGTTATCGCCAGACTGCAAAAACTTAACAAAACCGATCAAGCCCAACAAATATCGATGATCAAAGGCACTTTTTATGCAAAAGTAGCTAGAGCGCATGGGTCGGAGGCGACTGTAGAAGATTCACCTTTAGAAGTAGGTAATGATTCAACACACAACTCTCTAACCCGTGAACAGTTGGTTGCCTCTGCCGTTGCTATTGCAGAGGAAATCCAATCTAAAACCATTCGGGAAGCTAACGGTAATGTTTACTGGATTGGCTTAGGCTCTATTCCTAATACAGATCGATTTCAACTTCAGCCTCTCAACGAAAGTTTTTACGAAGGTAACTGTGGCATCGCTTTATTTTTATCCGCTTTGGCTAAAATTACAGGTCGCCATCAATACGGTGAATTAGCTTTAAATGCTTTACATTCCTTCCGAAAATTTTTATCAACATCCGATTTACAAATCTCTCAAAAATTAGCAAAAAAAATTGGAATTGGGGGTCTAACGGGGCTTGGTTCCAGTGTTTATTGTCTAGTCAAAATTAGCCAATTCCTTGAGGAAACAGCACTTCTAGAAGATGCGAAAGCAGTGGCTAAATTAATGACAGATGAACTAATAACTACTGACCAAAAGTTTGATGTCATGACAGGATCATCGGCAGCAATTCTGGGACTGCTGACGCTTTATCACGCCACTAGGGAGGAGGTGATTTTAGAGAAAGCGATCGCCTGTGGTCAGCATTTGCTCAAACATCCTTTGAGGATTGAGAATTCTCCCAAAGCCAAAAAGAAGTTATTAACAGGTTTCGCACAGGGTTTTGCGGGTATTGCTTATGCTCTGCTACAACTTTATGCAGCAACAAATGATAGTAATTATTTAGACGCAGCCCTTGAAAGCATTGCCTACGAACGCAGTGTGTTTTCAACCTCTGCCACCAACACCCCTAATTTCCATCCTTCTCCTGAACAAAACGGTCAACCCAGGTTGCGAGGAAGTTGGTGTCACGGTGTTGCTGGAATTGCCTTGGGTCGGTTGGGTGCTTTGTCGGTTTTACAGACAGAAGAAATTGAGCAAGATTTGCAAGTGGCTTTACAAACAACTCAAGAATATGGGTTGAACGCGGTAGATAATCTTTGCTGTGGTAATTTTGGCTGTATTGAGGTGCTACTACTCGCCTCTGAGAAACTCTCTCGTCCTGAGTTGCGAGAGATAGCACTACAAAGAGCAGCTTTCTTAATTGCTAAAGCGCAACAAACTGGAGGTTATCAATTATTTTCAAACTTGCCCACTCATGTGTTTCATCCAAGTTTCTTTTTAGGAACCGCAGGAATTGGCTATGAGTTGTTGCGGTTAGCGCATCCAGAAATACTGCCTTCAGTTTTACTTTTGGAATAAACAGCTTGGTATTAGAATTAGTATTTTATTCCTTCCTAATTTACAAAAAGCATGAACACACTACAGTCAGTTTACCTAATGCAGCAAGCTTCAGCATCGGGAAATACAACCATACTGAGCGTTGGCTTAGTTATCATCTGCTTGCTTCTGCTGATGTTATTGTGGTTGCCAGATATCCTCAAAAAAGAATAATCAAATATTGCCTACTCTAACTGTCTTGCCACTAATCGAGCAAATAATCCTTTTTTAGTTACTAATTCTTCAAACGAACCCACTTCCACCAAACGACCAGATTCAATCACATAAATTCGGTCGGCATTGCGAATGGTACTGAGTCGATGAGCAATTACAATTCGAGTCGCATTTAACCGATCTAAACTTTCAGAAACGATCGCCTGCGTCCGATTATCTAACGCACTGGTTGCTTCATCCATTAAGATAATCTTAGGCTTTAAAACCAATGCACGGGCAATTAATAACCGCTGTCTTTGTCCTCCCGAAAGATTCGTCCCTCCCTCACTAATAACCGTGTGCATTCCCATCGGCATTTGTTCAATATCAGCGGCTAACCCTGCCATTCGTGCGGCTTCCCAAGCTTGATCTAATGTTACCAACGCCCCACAAGTAATATTATCAAACATCGAACCAGAGTTAATTCGACCATTTTGTAACACCACTCCTAACTGTCGTCTGACCGCTTGAATATCTAATCCCGCTAAATCTTGATTATCATAATAAATCGTGCCACTAACAGGCGTTTCAAATCCTAATAATAGCCGAAATACCGTTGATTTTCCGCTCCCAGAAGGGCCGACAATAGCAATAAATTCTCCAGGGTTTGCATGAATACTAACATCATTGAGGATTAACGGCCCATCTTCTCGGTAGCGAAAGATTACCCGATCTAACACAATTTTACCCGTTAATCGACCGGGATCAACCTTCGTTGAATCGGATTCTGGCTTCCCCTGGACAATCGGTTTAGCACGCTCCCATAAAGGAATAATTCCTAACACATCCGTCAACGTATTACTTAAATCCGTAACGCCAGAAATAAACGTTCCAAAGGCGGAATTAAAGGCTAGAAATGTTCCCATATTTAATCCGCTTTCCCCTTTTTCTAAAGCCATTTGCAGAAACAAAATGGCAAACCAAAAAATTAGAATCGAACTGACTAAAGGTAACGCTTCATTAAATACTGAAACACTATCATCAATGCGTTTAATATTAGCCTTTAATTTAATCGACTGACTATATTTTTTCGCCCAAGCCGCAAACGCTCGTCCTTCGGCTGCGGATACTCGTAATTTTGAAACCCCATTAATCAATTCTATTGTTAACCCATTAATATCGCCATCGGCGGTTTCTTGTTGTCGTTCTTTTCTAATTAAAAGGGTGCTTGATATGATCGTGACAATAACTGCAATTAATGTTAACCCAATTCCCACTAACGCTAATTGCCAACTGTAAAAAAACATTAATGCTAAGTTCAATAACGAAAAAACAGCACTCAATAAAGTGCGTTGGGTTGCACCACTGAGTTTACTTCTAATTTGGCTAACTGCCATTAATCGTGTTAATAAATCCCCCGATGAATAAGCGCGGAAAAAAGCAGGTTTTAAATTCAGCAGTCGATCCCAAACCGCAGGTTGTAATACTCCATCAGCCGCGTTTTCCACTCGCAATGAGAGAATTGCTTGCGCCATTCCAAAAGCAGATTTACCAATTGCAGTCGCCACTAAAATTAATCCAATTTGCCATAATAAAAGGCGATTACTATCAGGAATTGCATCATTAACTAAAATAGCGGTTGCTTGGGGTGTTACCATCCCTAATAAGGTTCCGATTATTCCTAATCCAATGATGGTAATAATATTTTTTTCATACCCTTTTGTGCCAAATTGAAATAACTCCGCAGCATGACGAATTAATGGCGGTAACGGTCGATAAAACATATAACTCTCTGGTGAGAGTGTCTGCGCTACTGCTTTTGTAACTCGCGTTCGCGTTCGTTCAACGGGATCAAATAAAACATAATAATTGCCTTTTTCTGGTAATAAGGCGACTGGCTTTTTATCTGAGTAAGTATAAGCTAATAAAGGGCCGTATTCCTGTTTCCACCAATCCCCCATTAATAAAACACGCCGAATTCTAAATTGAGACGCATTTGCGATCGCTTCTAATGGCTCTTTTACTCGACTTAAATCCTCTGATTGAGAAGGGGGATTGATTGTAATTCCCAGCACTCGACCCACTGCACCCGCCGCAATTAACAACGGTGTTCCTTGTGCAAAAAGTTCAACTTGGCGCGGATGTAATACCCCTGTTAACTCTCCTAAAGCTGTTTCCGTAACTTGGCGGTTCAGACGTTCTCGTTCCTGAAATCGTTGAAATTGTTCTGCTTTTTTCTGGATTTCTCTTAAATTAAAATAATCTAATAAAAAGTTATGAAATTGGGTAAGAGTTGATTGGGTAAATTTTGGGCTTTGGCAATTGATTTGCAACTCAACTTGTTCTTCTGCTAAAATCCACATTCCAGGCGCCAGGGGAAATACAGGAGAAGTTGAGTTTAACTTGAGTTCCCTAATTCCCATCCAAGACACTTCCCCCTGTTGTAATTTTACCCAAGTAATTGTTTCTGAAGGAGAGCGAAACGCTTGACCTTTTTTTAAAGACAAATATTGAGAAGAATCTGCCAGAAATATCTGCTCAGGTTGCGTTAATTTTTGCCCACCTAACCATTCTCCCCAATGCTGTATCCAACTGGATAAAAGAGCGCAATTTTCTGATACAATATCTGTTATTAAATCATCAAAATTTAGAGGAATTAATTCGGTTTCTTCCAGTGCGATCGCTAAAATTCCTCTATTGTCTTGAAGTGTTGCACCAAATAAAGCTTCTCCTGCCTTAACTCCAAACAGATAGCGACGACTTCCCGTTGGTTCTTTGCCTTTAAAAACCGTTGTAAATACAGCTAAAGAACCTGATTGAACAAACCAGATTTTTTGCGGATCGTTCAATAATATCGGTTCATTTCCCTTAATTTGAGTAACTTTTTGAATTAAATTAACCATGGGTTTTCCTCATCCTTCCATCGTGCCAATTAAACGAGCATAAGTCCCTTCTTGTTGGCGTAATTCTTCGTGAGTTCCGCGTTGGACAACCTTGCCTTTGTCTAAGACAATAATTTCATCACAATCACGAATTGTACTGAGGCGGTGAGCAACAACAATACAAGAACAACCCCGCCGTCGCAAATTCCGATCAATGATTAATTCTGTTTCTGCATCTAAGGCGCTGGTTGCTTCATCTAATACTAAAACGGCAGGATTTCTGACTAAAGCTCTGGCGATTTCTAAGCGTTGCCGCTGTCCTCCACTCATATTCATTCCCCCTTCATTTAAAACAGCATCATATCCCCCTTGCATATTTAAAATTAAGTCGTGAATGGCTGCATCTAAACAAGCTTCTACTAAGTCTGATTCGGGTACAGTCCCATCCCAAAGGGTTAGATTTTCTCGGACGGTTCCTGCAAATAAAAAGATATCTTGTTCAACCATGGCTAAGGAATTGGCAAGAATAGAACGGGGATAATGCGATCGCGAAATTCCATCTAATAAAATTTGTCCTGACCAAGGTTCATAAAGTCCTGTTACCAACTTAGCAACGGTTGATTTTCCCGAACCACTACCCCCCACTAACGCCACCCTTTGACCCGGTTTTAAACTTAAACTCAAATTTTCAATTAAAGGGGGATCTAAGCGACTATAGCCAAAATTAATATTCCGTAATTCCACATAACCTTCTAATTGAAAAGACTCTTGATTAATCAAAAATGTGGCGGAATTCCCACCTTCTCCTGATTGATTAATTCTGTCTACTTCTGAATCAATAGGATTTTGCAAAACATCATCCAGTCGGTTTAAATCTGCCTCTAATTCTTGTAGGGTACTACCAAAATTAACAAGATTATTAACGGGTGATAAAAATTGTTGGGTTAGACTTTGATACGCCACTAACATTCCAATACTGAGGTCGCCGTTCATAACTCGTAAACCCCCAATAATTAAAATTGAAGCCGTCGCTAAGGCGGTTAAAAATGTGGGTAATATTGATAGCATTTGGGTGGGTAATGCTAACTCTTGTTGAGCGTTAAGCATTTTGGCATAATAACCCGCAAATTTAGAAAATAAATCCAGTTCTAAACCACTCGCTTTGATAGTTTCGATGGATTGAATGCCACTGACTGCAACCCCTCCAACTTTTCCGCTTTCTTGGGCTAGTCTAGTGTTGGTATCAACACGACTACGGGATAACGTTTGCAAAGCAAAGAAGTTGAAGGCAGCAAACAAAATCGCTACACTGGTTAATACCCAGTCATAAAGAAACATAATAGCCGCATAGAAAATAATCATGATAGAATCGATGACTGTCGTTGCTAATCTTCCCGATAAAATATCAGCTACTTTGTCATTTAATTGAGTGCGGCTGCTAATTTCTCCCGCAAACCGTTGGGCATAAAATCCGACGGGTAAGCGCAATGTATGCCAGAGAAATTGTCCTGACATAGAAACAGAAAGTTTAATCAACAGTCGCCGGAGATAAAAAAGTCGTAACTTAGCGAGTAAGCCTTGGGCGATCGCTGCAAATAACATCACCAAAATTAAGGGACGCAACCAATCAATTCGATTTTCAACTAGAATTTCATCAATAAATACTTGACTAAAGGCTGGAATTGCTAAACGGGGAATTGTTAGTAATAATCCAGCGATTAAACAATAGGCGATCGCCCAGCCAGAACTTTTCAAGCGCGAACTTAGAGTCCGAAGAATACTTGGCTTTTTCCCAAATTTCTTAAACTGGGTTCCTCGTTCAAAAATTAAAACGACTCCCGTATAAGCTTGCCTAAATTCTTCTAGAGAAACTGTTCTTCTCCCAGCAGCCGGATCATTAAGATAAACGCGATTTTTTCCAAATCCTTCTACGACTAAAAAATGGTTAAAATTCCAGAAAACGATATAAGGAGGAACAACCATTTTTAGATCATCAAAAGGCTTTTTAAACCCCTTCGCTTCTAAACCATAAAGTCGGGCAGCTTTCAGAACATTAGAAGCTTTGCTACCATCTCGCGAAACCCCACATTCTCGCCGCAGTTCCGCTAAAGGGACAATTCGACCATAATAACTGAGGATAATGCCTAAAGCCGCAGCCCCACATTCCACCGCTTCCATTTGTAATAAGATGGGAGTGCGAACACGGCTAGGTAGACGATTAGTTAGTAATTTAATGAAAGCTAAAGTCATGGGATTTTAGAGTTTAGATTTTGGATTGGCGATTTTAAATTAAAACTGAGAAAAAATTAATTTGTTCCTAACTTAATAAACGCCAGTCAAGGATCTAAAAATAGGAATTACATAAGAAATGGGTGCTAATTCTCCAATTTGGACTCGGACTTGGGTGGTCGTACCCGAAGAAATTTTAAGTGGGGGGCCATCAGAAGAAGACCATTTATAGCCGCTAATTGTATTCGGATCTTTTTCTAATTCCACAAAGACTTGCACCAAAGCACCGCTTTTAGATATGCCTTCGGCGAGGGTATTTGCTAACTGTTCATTCCCAATAATTGCTGACATATCTTGACTGGTGACGGGGAAGGGAGAAACTTGAGTGACTTTCCCAACAATGCCTCCGTAACGTTCTCGTTTAACAATACTAGGCGTTACTTGTACCGTCATTCCGGGTTTAATTTGCTTCCCATCTTTGTCCGCTAAATAAACCAAACTTACCATTTTTGCATGGGGATCTTCTGCTTCTAACGACCCTAAACGGACTCCCGAATTAAGAACTTGACCAGGAATAGCACTCACTTCTAAAATCCGACCATCATATTGACTAATAATTCGGCTTTCTCCTAATAATTGCCGTTCTAACTGAGCAATTTTACGTTTAACTTCTTCAATTTGATTCGTTTGGTTGATGGATTTTTCTAAATCTTGTTGAGTTAATTTAGATGATTGAGCTTCTAGTTCTTTAATTTTAGTTTTAATTTCATCAATTTTGTTCAAATTTTGTAAGTAATCTCTTTCCGTATTCGTCTTTTGAACTTCAATTTCTTGGATACTATTTTTAATCTCGTTAACTTTATTCAGATTTTGCAGGAACTCGCGATCGCTATTGGTTTTTTGTACATCAAGTTCCTTTAATTGGGTTTCGATATCTGAGACTTGCATTTGAGCATCTAATACTTCCCGCTTGGCTTGTAACAAAACATCTTGACTAATCGCTTTTTCCTGCTCAAAAAGATGAAGACGCGACTCAAAACGCTCTTGTAAAGTTTGCATTAAAGTCTCAATTTGTTGCTTGCGCTGAATCAGACTTTCGCGTTTTTCTGCGATCGCAGCTAAATTTTGTTGATACAGTTTAGGTGTAATTTCTTCTCGCTGTAAACTCTCCTCAAGACTTTGACGTTTTTGTTCCAGTGCTGCCCGATTTTCTTGATACAGTCTCGGTGTCACTGACTCTCGACGCAAGGTTTCTTCTAAATCTTTTTGCTGTTGTTTTAAGGTTTTTAATTCAAGTTCTATCTGTTGCTTTTGTAGTTTATTTGTATCTTGGTTCTGGGCTTGGAGTTGGGCTAATTTAGCTTTTTCTTGCTCTAGTTGTTGTTGGATATCATACTTATCAATGATGCCGATTTCTTCCCCTTTTTTAATCACATCTCCAGGCTTAATATTTAGCTTCATTAATTGACCATTACTCGGCGCTTGAAACTGCACGACACGACGAGGTTGAATTAATACCCCTTGACCGTTTACACTCACCGGAATTCGCCCCACAACACTCCAAGTTCCAGCGACAGCAACTAAAAGACCCACTGTACCCAAAGGTAACCAAGCTTTCGGACTGACCACTTGCATCATTTGGTCGAGTCTTTCGGGAGAGGATAGCCGTTCTAAGGCTTCTTGACTAAAAATTTGGTTGTTTTTCGTTTGCATAGATTAACCCTTTTTTAAACATAAAAAATGTTTTTGCTCTCTTTTTTTCAACCTTAAAATAGAACTTTTAAGCGTTGAAGCATCCAATTAAATCGAGCGCCACCAATCGTAATGCTATCGATGACATCCAAATCAATCTCATCAGAATAAGAAAGCTTTTCTGATAAAGTTTGCCCGATGTTATATGAACTTCTACCGTAACCTAATCGACTAATGAGTCCTTGCAGCCTTGCTGAAAGTAACATAGCAATTACTCGGTAAAAACGGGAACCCATAGCAGGGTTTTGCCGAAGTTTAATTAATAAATGCTCCTTGTTAATGGCTAAAAATTGTGAATTTTCCAACGCTTGGTAAGTATAATTTGACAAACGGGAATCGCTTAAAGCGGTGTCGCCTAAAATTTCTCCTTTACTAATTTGACCAATTTCGTATCCAGGTGAAGCGTTAATCTGATCTTCGCTTTCTAAAATTGAAAAAAGGCGGGTGATTGAACTACTGTTATCTTCGATGAAAGAAACTGATACTGTTCCTCGTAATAGGATATAGATTTTTTCTACAGGTTGCCCACCTTGAATTAAGATAGTCCCTGTTATACATTCTTCTAATTGACTGTTTTGAATCATCCAATCAATATCGCTATCGTTTAGTTCGCCAAATAGTAAGGGAACATCTTGCAAAGGTGGAATTTTTAAATTGCGGTTCCGTGTAAATTTTTTTAACAGGCGTTCAAAGCGGTTTAATAGTAAAATTGCGATCGCATGATAAAAGCGAGATGCAAATTCTGAATCTCGCTGTAATCTCGCCAAAAGCTTTTGATATGGGAAAGCTAGAACAATCGAATTTTCGATGGCTTTAACAGTAATTGCTGAGGGAATAGCATTAAAAAAAGACAGTTCCCCCAGCACTTCCCCACTAGAAATTTGAGCAATTTCCTGTTCAAAATTAATCGAGTCCTCCAAAGCAGCAAACGCGTTAGCCAAAGCACTTTCTGAGTTCGCTTTAATTGTGACACTGAGAGTTCCTTCAAGAACGATATAAAAGGTTTCAATTGTTCTTTGTTGTCGAATCAGTACAGTCCCAGAAGTAACTTCCTGTCGCTGACCGTTGGCGATCATCCAATGAATATCACTTTTACTCAATTGTTCAATTAGAACTTTTGTCATAACCTTAAAGTTTGGGTAAAAATTTTTGAAACCTACTAACAATTAACAGCTTTATTCTTTGAAGCGTGGTCTAATATTATCAGATTTTAATGAAGTTGAGTTGTTAGATTTGCTACTTTTAATTCTATATTTTTCAAATTTTTCTATCGCAATTGCCAAACTCATCTTCATGCGATTAAATGATTCTAATAAATTTTCAATTTCATCGTTATATGCTTGATCAAACTCAGCAGACATATCTCCGTTACTCACTGCTTCTGCAACTTGAGCGATCTTTTTGACAGGTTTAATAACACTTGTTCTTAACCAAAAACTGATGCTCAACATAGTTATGATTAAAATTAGAGTGACAACTCCCCAGAGTTGGGCAAATAATAATCCATAGTTTTTCAGGGGTTTAATAATGGGTATATAAACAATTTGAGTCCCAACTATTTCTCTAGACAGGCTATTAGATTTTAATTTTGCTATCGTTAAGGGTCGCGCCACATAAAAAAAATACTGATCATGAATTGCTCGAAAGCCTTCTAGTTGCTTGACCGTCCTGTTTTGAATAAGTTTGTCTATTATATTTGTTTCAAATTCATCTGTTTGAGCTTGATTCATTTTCGGGTTAAGCATTGCATATTTATAGTAAAAATCATTGTGTATTGGGTCAGATGTATACATTCTTTCAAATACTTTACGGGCGGCATAATCAGGGATGGTTTGCATCAAAATTTCCTGTTTTTTTAAACGTTTCTGAACTTGGGGTCGAACTTCTTTGGCTGTATAATATTGAACAGCATCCAAAGAACTCATCACTAAAAAAGCTTTTGATAGAGTTTGTTTGTAAGCTTCATAACTGATCAGAATAGCTAAAGTTATGCTACTGATCACCATCCCCGAACAAAAAATAAATAATAGGGTTACATTCAGCTTTTTGGCTAAAGTCGATTTTGGGGGCTGTGATAATTTTTTCTTTGGCATAAAGATCAAGATTTTCGCGTGTAGAATTGGGAAAACATTTTAAGGGAATCGCTAAAATGCCTGTTTAAGACATAATTTTTTCAGCAACTTTTTCGACGGCTTGACTAACTGGATGCTGAGGATACTTAAGGCAGAAAATGTTGCTACTAGCCAGTCGTAGCATATCCTCAGATTCCGGAAAAATACCGACAACGGGAGCGTTGTAAGTTTGTTCAACTTGTTGACGAAGATCGTCAAAGTCGTATTCTTTGAGGGCTTTGTTAATCAAGAGTAATAATTTAGGAACTCGCAGTTTTCTAGCCACATCTACCGTAACAGCAGTCCCCTGAAAATCTTGCTGGTCAGGTCGAAGAATAAACAAAACAATATCAGAGGTGGTTAAGGATATTAAGGTTTCTTGATTTAAACCCGGATGGGTATCAATAAATAAGTAGTCAAGCTTCAGGTCTTTGATTAAAGTTTGGAATCCCTCTAACAACAGTTCAATATCAAAACGTTCCCGCAAAATCCGAGAAATATCGTTGACTTTGATACTAGAAGGAATTAAGTAAATACTGCTATTACGATGAGCAGTCCCTTGGTCTTTGAGTACAGAAGTCACATTGTAAACAGCATCGGTGATCGCACAACGACCCCAGAGAAAATCATTCAATGTGCGATCAATCTTTTCTGGCTCAAGCCCAAATAAAATGTGAATACCGGGGGATTGAATATCAGCATCGATCATCCCAACTCGATAACCTTTACGAGCAATAGCCGTAGCAATATTGGCAGTTGAGTTGGATTTGCCAGTACCCCCTCGGTAGGAGTGAATGGAGATAATTTTGGACATAGGGAATCGATTCCTAACAGCTTGTACTGATTTAACTTGCTCTTCTGTTTATCTAATGGGTGTCATACAGCTTGATTTATGCAGTGCTAAGGTGTTACGCATCTAATTTTTAAAATCGATCTAAGCTGTGGAAGGGATCAGGTGCTAACTGTAGCACACTCGGATCTGAGGTGAGTTGGGTATGAATTCGCGCCACTAACAGATTGCGGCGGGATAACTGTAGAATTACAGATTTTCAAACATTCAGCTTTTGCGAGTGCAGCTTGTAAGCTAGTAAACCGCCACTTGTGATCACCATAGCCAAGGCGGCGGGAATCAGGGGAACCCAACCCCCCACAATTAATAATCCCAGGCATAATCCATATAACAGGCACAGAGTAGCCGAGATCGTAATACCCCAACGCCATGCTGACCTGTTAAACCCAGCCAGAATCCCCCCCAACAGCGACCAAAACCCGATCCAAACAAACTCTAGACTTTTCGGCCAAACCCACAGTAACGGTCTATGATCCAAAACAGCACTGAGAATTTGACTGACCTTATGGGCTTGAACCACCACCCCTGGCATCTGCTGATAAGGCCAGTGTCCGGCACTTTCAGGGGTATTCCAATGGTCGTGGAAGCTTTCCGCAGTTGTTCCGATTAAGACAATTCGATCTCTGACTAAATCCGCAGTTAATTTATGATTTAAAACATCACTCAGCGTGACTTCTAAGCCAACAGGATTTGAGGCGCGCCAGTTAATTAATCCTTGATAACCTAAATTATCAATTCCTTGATAACCGCCACTATTAGAATCTAAATTTTTGAAGATAACCTGACCGATTTTCCAGTTATTTTCAGGTGTTAGTTTAGCTTGAATTCCATCTTCTCTTAAATAACGAGTCGCTAACTGAAAACTAAACGATTTATCGGTGGGACAAGGAGCAGCAGGTGCCATCGTTAATAAATGGCGACGTAAAATTTTATCAGGATCGGAGACAACATCACTAAAACCTAAACGGTGATTCGGGACTTCTGGAGGAGATGGAACACCCGCATCTAAGTTATTTTCACCTCCTTTACAAATCGCCATCAAGCGATCGCTTGTTTTCATCCAATTTGCTAATTTAGGATAATCTGTTTTGACCGGAATTTCTCGATAGATATCTAAGCCAATTACACGGGGTTTAAATTGTTCTAGCTTTATGATTAGTTGTTCTAAAGCCCGATCGGATAAAGAAGCGCCTCCTCTGTCTGAGGCGGGTTGCGATCGCACATCGGCTTCTGTGATCTTAACAATTAAAAGACGGGGATCGGGTTGTTCTGGGGGTCGCGATCGCATTAAGAAATCAAAGGCTTGTAATTCCCACAACTGAAAAAACCCAAGTGATCGAATTCCAATTATTCCAACTGTTACCGTCAATGTTGTTGTTAAAATTGCAGGATATAAACGTCGAGTGGGTAAAATAAATTGAGAAATAGGACGAACCGTTTTAGCAGTTTTAAACCAAACCAGCGATTGTTCAGCGGGATTTTGACAAATGGCAGGTAACCAACTGGCGCAGGGAAATTCACTTTCTAAACCTTGTAATCGTTCTCCCGCTTCTCGCGCCGCCAAATAAAAAGATTGTCCTCTAGAAAAGGCAAACAAAAAATGTTTTAAAAATTCTTGAGCCACGAAATCAGGAACAGGTTCTCGCATCACGATCATTTGCGGAATGTGCAGAGAAGCCAATTGACACAGTAATCCTAACCCTTCACAGGAATTAAAAATTGCTAAATGAAGACCTTTTTTAATGGCGGCTTTTAAGGCATTTTTCAATTGGTCTATGGTTAAACTTTCGCTTTGATTAATATAAAATTTTCCGATTTCTCCATCTTTTTGCGTTGAGCTATGTCCAGCAAAAAACAGAATATCCCAACCGTCTTGATCCCATAACCATCGATCTAACTCCCGACGAGAAGGTTCAACTAAAAATACCGTTTCCGCATTGGGTAATTGTTCCAATATTTCCCGATCTTTTTGAGTATCGATTCCTTGACTATTGCCTAAAATTGCTAAAATTCTAATCGTTTGATTAGGGCGTTGAACCCATCGTTTAACGGGTTCATAGTCGGTCGCGCCTAAACAGATAACCGTCTGAGGATAATCTTCAAAAAAATTCCATAAATGCCAAGGAAGACGACGAATATAATCATCTTCGGTTTGCAAAATGACTCGAATTTCTTCTGAAGGTGCTAATCTTGTTCGTAATTTTTGGTCGATTTTTCTAAAGGGTTCAGATTTTAGCCAAACATTGAGTTCCCGTTGTAATTCATGGCATAAATGACCAAACTCGATAAAGGAAACATTGGTCAGATCATCTTCTTCAATTTCAATTTCTTCCTGGCTAGGATTTCCACGCCAACAAAAACTCGGATCAAAAGATTCATAAATTAATTTATAAAGTAATTGCCATCGCTTATAAAGTTCTATTAATTCGGGTGCAGGCGGCAAACTTCCAGTTAACTGAAATCCCATCGGATTCCCCACTTCAAATAATTGAGCATTAACAGAAGGAAAGCCTCTATTTAAGTCGCCTTTCCCCATATTTAATATGACTAATTTGTTCATTTTCTATCAATCATAAGGCAGAATAAAAGACAAAATTTTCTGTAATATTAGCATTTCCTAAAGAAAGCTGAATTGAAAACACTTTTCCGGCGGGAGACTTAAATCGTTTGAGTTGAATATAGTTATCATGGCTTCTGGACTGCACTTCTTGAAGCATGACTCCTGCATCCGAGAGCAAACTTAATTTAAGATTCGGAGGTAAGTAGGTTTCGCTATCCGCCGGATGCAATTGTACCCGAATTGCAACTTTTGTTTGACTTTCTAATGTAATACCAACTAAGAGGATCACAGCAGTTCCTTTCAGTTCCATCCCCAAGTCTATCAGCTTTGCCGTCTTAATGGGAAATTCATTCAAAGTAGAATGGCTTCTAAATTGATAAGCTAAACGAGGGAGGGGTTGTGTTCGATCTGTCCTAATTAATGAATCTCCTGAAAAAGCCTCTCTTTCTAAAAATTGCTCAAGAGATTGCCAACCCAAGTTAAAAATATTTTGCAACCATAAGCTTAAATCATTAACCTGAATTTTAGGGCTATCAATGCTCAATTGATTTTGTTGTTTTAACCGTCTTTTTTGAGATAATCTTTTACAGTAATCAGGATTAGAAATTAGGGTTGCCCATTCTTCAAAGTTTAGAGTGAGCCGGGGAGAATAGGGAGTCGGTTCGCTTAATTGTTCTATCCAGGTTTCTATTTGTGATACCGAGGGAATCGATAAAGATTGAACCTCTAAAGCTTGAGGGGGAAATAGTTCTCTAGCTATCCACAGAGTATTCAAATCTTCAACTAAATCTTCTAATACTAAACTGTAAGTTTGATCAATTGGATCATAGTTTCCCTGTTGCTTAATTTTATGATAGTTTGTGTACCCGCAGATTCGCATCCAGTTTTGCTCAAAATTAATTTGAACCGCTATATAATAGGGGGCTATCCAGTTTGGAATATCAACCCATTCTTGGGGGATTCTAAACTCGGAAAAGTTGCTATTATCGGTGGGAATTAAAATCAATTGAGT
>JBMDYE010000188.1:0-16726 GCA_048595135.1 Planktothrix sp.
TAACTGATGATCACTGTCAGTAACACTTCGCCCATCTCAAACTTAGCAGCAGTCGGACAGCTTAAGCTCTTACAGAAACTCTATAAAACAGTTTTGATTCCAACGGCTGTATATGATGAATTATTGGATGAAAAGGCTGGAGAAATTGTTGTTAAAGCAGTTCAATCTGCAATTTGGTTTAACATACAACCTGTACAGAACCAAGAATTAGTCACTAAACTGCGAAGTATTATAAACGTGGGAGAAGCTGAAGCGATGGCACTTGCTGTTGAAGTTAATGCAAACCTACTTTTAATTGATGAGCGTTTAGGTAGACAAGTAGCAACTGATCAAGGATTAAAAATTACTGGACTATTTGGTGTGCTGCTCAGTGCGAAGCAGCAAGGATTAATCACAACAGTTAAACTGGTGATGGATGATTTAATCACCCAGGCGAATTTTCGGGTTAGTCGTCAACTTTATATAGATGTTTTAAAA
Organism: Planktothrix sp.; assembly: GCA_048595135.1. GTDB lineage: Bacteria > Cyanobacteriota > Cyanobacteriia > Cyanobacteriales > Microcoleaceae > JBMDYE01. The sequence goes on from JBMDYE010000188.1 coordinate 478, forward strand.
GCAGCAAATGAATAGGTTAATGATTTTTAAATATAAATAACCCAAGATAAATTAATCGCCAAATTAAACAAAATTGCCCATAATAGAGGATAGATATCTTGGTTGACCTGGAGTTTGTTCATGGAATTACAAAAACTTAAAGAGCAAGTTTACAAGCTTTCTGTCGAAGCTCGCCTTGCTCTGATCAATTTTATCGTTGAATCTTTGCAAGATCATCCTCCCCTCAAGGGCGATCGCGCTGGCGCGATTCAACGAATGCGAGGTTTGTTAAAAACAGACTCCCCTAATCAACAATAGATTAAAGAGGTAAAATCATGTCAGTTCCTCAACAGATAATTGTTAATTCTACTAATCTATATGAACAAGATTTTTATTTATGGATACAAACCACTGCAAACTTATTAAAAGAAAAACGATTTGATGAATTAGATCTAGAGAACTTATTAGAGGAAATAGAAACAATGGGGAGGAGTGAACGCAAAGCGGTTAGAAATAACTTAAAAGTTTTGTTAATGCACCTTCTCAAATATCAATATCAACCTGAAAAGCGTTCAAATAGTTGGCGTTATACCATTATTGAACATCGCAACCGCCTGAAAGATAATTTACAAGATAGTCCCAGTTTAAAACCTTATCTAAGGGATATTTTTACGGCAATTTATAAAGATGCTCGTTTAGAAGCAGCAGCAGAAACAGGATTATCTTTAGAAACTTTTCCGTTAGAATGTCCTTTTTCTCCTGAACAAACCCTCAACCCTGAATTTTTACCCGATATTTGAATGTAGGGACGGATTCGGCGGGATTTTTGTTATTATCATTAATCTAAATAAACCCGCCCTATCTCCATCTAAACCCGACAATTAAGCCTTTTCTAAAGGTGCCATTGTTAAGCCTTCTCGACTTAATTGTTGATGATAAAGTTCTGCTTGTTCTAGGGGGCCAACCCAAACGGTGGCTTGTCCTTCATAATGGACTTGGTTGGTTAATTCCCAAGCGCGATCGCTTGTCATCCCTGGAATATAGGTCATCAAACAATTAGCGACGTGCTGAAAGGTATTAAAATCATCATCCAACACAATCACCTTATAATTGGGATAAGGTTGTTGAACCGTTTGATTGGAGCGAGTCGGAGCAACCGTTGGTGAAGCCGTCATCGCTTGAATGGAGGTAAAAATTGTCGCACTCATCTCAAAGACCCAAGCTTCAGACACAATTAAATTTCAACAATAATTTTAAGACTCTCAACCGAAGACTGTATGGTTTCAGTTTTTGGCAGTGATTAATAATATTATACCTTACTATTGTTAATCTAACAAAATTAATTTTCGAGGGGAACCTTTAAGCGATCGCTTAATTTCTCTAAACAGGAAGCGATCGCCAACGATAGCGAGTCTCGTTAATCATGATAGATGAGTTATTTAATGCCCCTTTGTTTGAGTCTGGCTTCGATAAATTTTTTACCTTGTTTTTCTCCATCTTGAATCAACCGATGAATACTGTTTGGAGAGCGATCTAATTTACTTTCATAGTTTAGAGAGTTGGCTAAATCTTCAGACATTTCAATCATGGGAATGTGATAATCCTTGTCAGGATCATCATCAAAAGATTTGGGAATTTTAATCGGTTCTTTCACATTGAGTGACGCTAAAAATTTTTCGTTGAATGCTCCTTGTACAAAGAGATTGTTGAGAGTCTCGATTTCGCTGAGGCTTTTAAATAAAGAAATATTTCCTTCTAGTTCATTTCGACGATCCAAAATATCATCAACGGCTACAGGAATATCACCCCTCGTGGTGGGATTAATTTTAATTACCCAAATTTCTTGAGGAATATTATTAACTCCAACAAAATCAGGCTTAATTAAACAATCAATCGGTGGATTATCAGAAAAAAGCCCGTCCCAATACGCCATTTCTTCAATAGATACGGCTGAGAAAATGTTAGGGATGCAAGCAGAAGCCAAGAGATGTTCGACTTTAATCGCTTCGGAGTAAGAGTTGAATTTATGTAATTTTCCAGTCAGGATATTACAAGCGCCGATTAGCAGAAGTGGCGGTTCAGGTTGGCGACCCCAAGCGGCTAATTGTTCACAATTAACATGGGCGGCTAACAAGGCGTTAAAATCCTTAAATTCACTTCGCAAACCTTGGGTAGCGAAGGAAAACCAAGCTTGACTGATAGGAGAAGAAGGGCTAAGATTATACTGAGGAATCAGTCCTTTGCTAGCTAATTCTAAAGCCTTAATTGCTGTATCATTGAAAAACTTTTCTTGAGGGGTTTGGGCTGTATTGTCTTCCCAAAACTCAATCAGTCGCTTCCAAATAATTTGATCTCCTTTTTTGAGAGCGTACCAGATCAAAAACGCGCAGATAGCCCCTCCAGAAGTTCCACTTAAACTAACGATATTGAAATAATCTTGAACGTTATTTTCAAATAGGGCTTTGAGAACTCCCGCAGTGAAGGCCGTTTGGCTCCCTCCTCCCTGACAAGCGATCGCCACTTTCGGTTTCATGATTAGCCTGGTCTATAAACTGATTAAATGATAACCATAAATTCCCGATGTGACACCTGTAAGGGCGAGGGAGGACACAAGCCCCTACCAATTTAGGGTTTGATGGCAATAATGGTGCGGTGGCGGGGGTCGCTGGGAACGGTTATTTTATAATTAAACCCGACTTCTTGTAAGGTTCTTTCAACATCAAAGGTATAATATTCATCACTCCAAGGTTCGGTACTTTTCATCAAAATAAATAAGGCGGGGGGTAGGTTTTGAATGACTTCCGATTTCGGATTATTATCAACGATGGCTAAACAGCCCCCCGGACGTAAAATTCTCAGCACTTCTTGAAAGATTTCTCGACTCGGTTGATGGGGAAGTTCATGTAAGAGAAATTGCAAGGTAACGAGATCAAAACTGTTATCAGGAAAATCGGTTTTTTCCGCGAGTCCGTGTTTCCATTCGGCAATTTCTCCTTGGGTATCTCGCAGTTTTGCCACCGCTAACATATAGGGAGATAAATCTAAGCCAACGGTTTTAATTTTGTTACTATATTTGGTGATTAAATACCGATGTAACGGTAGAGTAGACATCCCCACAGAACAGCCAATATCTAATACATCAGTGACGGTTTCTGGGCAATATTGTCCTAAGATTTCATGGAAACTAGAACGCAACCGATGTTCTGCGGTTTCCCAAGTCATTTGTTCTTTTGGCCAGACTCGCAACCCCATTGCTTTTGTTGCGGGTTCGGCTTCAAAAGCGGCTAACCAACATAGGTTTCCTTGGTCATACGCATGAAAGGGAACTTGATAATAATCGGGATATTTAAGATTAGGATTCGTAACCGAATCTAACAGTTGTTTAACTTGAGACGCTTCTAATTGTTGGCAGGTTTTTCGCCAAGGAATGCCATTTTTTTCGGCTGTTTTAATTAAGACTTGTCTGGCTTGACGTTTCATTAAGCTGTAAAGGGGTTTTGTTTCGATTAAAACATTCACAATTTTAGAAAGAATATCTTCCCCTGCCCAGTCTGGTTTTAGTTTTGTGCTAATCATGGTTTTAATAATGAATGAAAACAAGTATTAACTTATCATGAAATAGAATGAGAGGATAAAAATTTAAAGACTATCCCATTCTTTTAGATTAATTTTCTTAACTAAAAGATCTTCAACCTCTCGAATCATAATTCGTCATTGAGGAACAGAATATTCATCATTAGAGGGAATAGTAAGACGATGGCTTTCATAAATCATAAACTGATGTTTACTTCCTGAAAAAGGGCCGGAAAAGCCCAGGTTCTGTAACTTTTGAATAAACTCCCGTCGTTTACAGGGTTTCCAGCGACTCAACTTTTGGCTCCTGATTCAAATTAATATCATTAATAACGGGTAATGGATGCCCTAGTTTAATACCCAATAGAACCCAATCTTCTAAAGTTGAACGCAATTCTTGTTCACATTCTTTTAAGGTTGAACTAAAAGCAATAACCCCCTTACAACTGGGGATTTTTCCGACAAAACTATGATCTTCAAGTTTGTCATAAATTGCTTCTGCCATTGCCTGCTCAAGATAATCACTCAGGATATACCGTACAGCCATTACTTATCCTAAATTCATGCTATTTTTCCTATTATAGGATATCAGAACTAACTTCTTCATGAATTTTTATTGAATATATCCTGTATTTTTCAACCATTGGCGAAGTTCAGTAAAAAATTGGTTTCTATCGGGGTTTTGATAGGTTTCCTCAACAAGTTTCCATCCGGCTTGGGGTTCATCTAGTAAATACTGTTGGGCAAGATAAGCCGCTAACACCCCTTTTAAATCTTGTTTCAGGCGACGACGTTTATTGATTTCTTGTAATAATTTTTGATTGTGTTCCTCTAACCGTTCAGAAAATTGTTGAGTAATATTTTGCCATTCTCCAAATTGGTATTGAAAGATTTGTAAGGGGAGTTGTTCAGGAATGTAGCTTTGATACTGTTGGCTAAACCGTTGATCATAACCGATAAAAATCGGATTTTCTAAGTTTTCTGTTTCGAGTTGATAGGGAGTTAAACCCCATTTTTGTCGTAAAGCTTTATATTCTTTGTTAATGGGGCTATACCGATAAATAACCGAATAGTAGTTTTTAAAATTGTTATCTTCATTAACCAAAATATCCACTAACACTTCCGGTTCTTTATCATTATCTAAATCTAAAATTTTGAAATCCAACACTCTCCCGATTTTAACGGTTTTTACCCCAGGATTCGATAAACTTGCCATTGTAACGACATTTTCAGAAATTAAATCTCCTTTCCGCTCTATTTTAATTTGCATCACTTGAATATTATTATCAGAATCCGCTAATAATTCGGCTTTAACATCATCTAAAGTCGCTGTTTTTTGAACTTTTAAATCCTTGATATCTGGAGCAGATTCGGGTCTAGATTCTATCGGCGGTGTGTTTTGCGGTTGAACCGTAACGGGAGGGGTTGAAGGGCTGGGTTTAGGTTCAGGTTCAGGCGATTTTTCAGGTTCAGGCGAGGGTTTAGAAGCAGATTGTTCCGGTTCAGGACTCGGTTGAGCTAAATTATCAATCGAAACTCTAGCAATATATTGGGTGGGAACTAACACTTGTTTTTGATCTTCTGAAATCGCTTGACAAATAAACGTTGCTACTTCAGCACGAGTAGCGGGTTTATTAGGATTTAATTGTCGGACATTGGGATAATTAACAACAAGCCAATTTTCGGTTGCGGTTGCGATCGCTTTTTCTGCATAGTCAGGAATTTCTGACGCATCAGTAAAGATTTGCTTCAGTTGTTGTGCCGAAATATTGCTGGATTTATAATCTAAACCATTCACTAATGCCACCAATGCTTGCACTCTGGGAATATTTAATAACGGATTAAAAGCACTCCCGATAAATCCGCTCATAAATCCTTTTCGATTCGCTTCTCTAATGGCAGCATAAGCCCAAAAGTCCGTCGGAACATCGACAAAATTAGTGGGTTTTTCCTTCCCCTGAACATTCGGAAACGCTTGACTGATAAACGCAGCAAATTCCGCACGAGTAACAGGTGCGTCAGGACGGAATGTATCATCTTCATAATACCCTTTGACAATCTCCTGTTTCGCTAATTCTTCAATACAACTTTGCGCCCAATGTCCTTTAATATCGGCAAAGGTCGTGCGACTTTGGGCAGCCACAAAGTTTAAATTAGATAATAATTGATGGCTAATAATAATTCCGGTGGCAACAAAAATGGCAAGTTTGGTTTTAAATTTTGAGATCATAATTTTATTTGGATTTAACTAGCAATCATTTAAAGAATTTAGAAAACAATCAATCGGTTTAAAAGGTTAACAAAAGTTTTATAGCTACTGGGTAGGTGTAATTAGAGCAGAAGGAATGGTTAGAATTTATTAGTTTAAAATTTTTCCCTTCTGTCCCCTGCCTTCTGCTATAACGACTAAACAAATTCATAAACTACCCCCACGCTAGGAAATTGGGAATCAAAATTAGGCGCGCTAATCAACACCCGATTCCCAACACTACCCACAGATGCTCCAAAATTCAAGTCCGTATCTAGATTATCCGCAATCGGATTCAAATAAGTTTGTACTAAGTTACCATTCCTTAACTCATAACGGAAACTTCCTCCATAATTGAGTAACCCATATCCCGGTGAACCAATTAACACATCATTCCCCATCAAGTTTAAAGCATAGCCAAATTGATTATAACTTTCGGCTTTGGGTGCATTATAACGCTGTAAAACTGCCCCTGTAATTCCATCGAATAAAAATACAGTTCCAGTATCAATTCCTTGCTGGTCATCTCCAGGCGCACCGATTAAAATATCCCGTCCGATTCCCGTCCAAGCCACCGACCAACCCAAATTATCTAACCCTGGAATCGGATTTTTAAAGGTTTGTAATAATTGACCCGTAGCCGCATCAAAAATATATGCTTCCCCTGGCTGTTCTCCACCGCCAACGGTTAAACTTCCAGGCGCACCAATTAATACTTTATCTCCAACGGCGGTAATTGACGCACCAAAAAAATCATTGGGTTGCGGATTCGGATTCAGGAACGTTTGCAATAATTGACCTGTATTTCCATCAAATAAATAAGCAATTCCGCCTCGAATTGTAGAGGTATTATCACTGGGCGCACCGACTAAAATATTATTGCCTAAACTCGCTACAGAAAACCCAAATAAGTCAAAGGGTTCTGGTGTGGGATTATTTAATCTTTGATACGCACTTCCCGTTGCGGTACTGAATAAATAAACTGTCCCTGTATTGGAATCTTGGGGCGCACCAATCGCAACGTTATCTCCTAAAATTGTTGCAATCGATTGACCAAATCTTGAATTTCCAGCATTAGGAGAAGGGTTACGAAACGTTAATATCGGTTGATTACTCGTGAGATCAAATAAATAGGCAATCCCCTGATTATTCGTTTGACCGGGCGCACCAACGGCAACAAAATTATTACCTACTCTGGATAAGGCTGTACCAAATTGGGAAGAATTTTCAGGAAGTGGATTAATTAAAGTTCCAACATTTGAAGGGCGAGTTTCATCTTCAATAATATTTAAAACCGCTTCATTGGGGATTCCCAGTTCTGCAAAATTGGTGGGATTTTCTAACGTTAATAATAAATTAGCTGAATAATCAGGAACATTATCATTAATAATCGGAATATTTATCACTTTTGGTGTAGTATCCCCACTGGCAAAATTAACAACAATGGGATTCGTATTAATTTCATTGGGAGGAGGCGTTAACGGCGTTCTAACGGGAACAACGGTAACACTCACCGCCCCATCATTGCCACTATTTCTAACCACTGTAATCGGATTAGTCGTCGTGCCATTTTCGTTAATTTGGAATTGATTGGAACTAAAGGCTAAAACCCCAGGAATGACAAAATTAGAACGACTGATTTGTTCAGGTTCAGCCCCTTGTAAAACCGCAACAATTCCTCCGGCTTTAGCTTCTAATATTGTGCTATTTTCGGTGCGAGGATCAGGTTTAATAGTTAAGTTTTCAAAGCCTAAATCCCCGGTTAAAAATAAAATATCTTCTCCGGGTTCATAATCAACAATTAAATCCGATAATTCAGGCGTAACGCCTAAATTATCCGCGTCTAACACAAAAATATCTTTGCCTTCTCCACCAATTAAGGTATCTATTCCTTGGTTTCCATACAGTCGATCATCTCCCGCATCTCCTATTACTTGATCATTCCCTCGACCCCCATATAAAGTATCATTTCCAATCTGTCCAGAAACTTGATCATTCCCTGCATTTCCTTCTATAAAATCGTTCCCAGCATCCCCTCTAATTTGATCAGTTCCGTCACCACCAGAAACCGTATCATCCCCATCTTCTGCCCCAATAAAATCATTTCCATCATTTCCTTGGATTAAATCATTCCCAATTCCTGCCCTTAATTCATCATTTCCTAGACCGCCAAAAATAACATCATTTCCGTCATTTTCCCGAACTTGATCATCTCCTGACCCGGCATAAATTGTGTCGTCTCCTGCAATGCCTAAAAGCTGATTTTTATTATCAGGGTTAACAAACCCAACAAACTGATCATTTCCAGCTTCACCAAATAATAAATCATTGCCACTATCCCCTGAAATAAAATCGTTTTCCTGTCCGCCTAATAAAGTATCGTTGCCCCCATCTCCAAATAATTGATCGTTTTCTCGGTTGCCATAAATTAATTCAGGATCAGAGGAACCTTCAACCGTATCATCTCCTCCTAATAAAAATGCACCTAATTGAAATACTCCCAATTCTCCAGGAAAAAACCTAATCAATTCGGGGGTATTATCTCCGATTAAACGCAGTTGACCTGTGACGGGATCGGGATCGGGTCTGAGAGCCATAACTTCAAACAGTTCATCAGTATTTAAGGCGATTCAAGCTAATCATACCATTAGTTTAATCTTTACCAAAGCTCAGAAATTGTTACAAATTGATAACCTTTATCTAAAAGTTTAGGAATAATTTTTTGAGTCGATTTGACAACATCTCTGCCTCCAAAATAACCATCATGAAGGACAATAATGGAACCATTAACGGTTTGTTGAAGAACCCGATTCACCACAACATCAACCCCAGGATGAACCCAATCTTCTGGTACAACTGTCCACATGACAGGGCGATATCCCCAAGTTTTTAATAACTCTAACGTTTTCGGGGTAAAAAAACCATTAGGGGGACGAACATCAATGACTTTAGCTGGATCTAAGCGACAAGTTTTATAAATCGCATTCTGAGTTTTTTCTAGACTTTCTTTTAGTTGAATTTCGGTTAACTGAGGAAAAGATAAGTGTCGATAACCATGTAACCCAATCCAATGTCCTCGATCATAAACGGCCTTGGCAATTTCAGGATAGCGTTCAACCCATTCTCCCAACCAGAAAAAACTAGCAGTAATTTTAAATTCATCTAAAACTTTTAATAATTCTAAAGTATATTCAGGATGAGGGCCGTCATCAAACGTTAAAGCAACTTTAGGACTGTTAAGATTTCCAGTCCATAAGCAATCAGGAAAAGTTTGTTTTAAAACCGGGTGTAAAATAGGAAACAGGGGAGCTAGTTGGATTTTTAAATCAAAAAAATTGTTCATAAGCAGATCGGATTGCTATATTATAGAATTAGCTCAACAGCATTATAGCGATTTTGCGATCGCCTCCTAATCAAGAATTAAGGCTGACCTTTCAATCTTAACGGAAATCCTCTGACGATTGTTAACAAATATTTCACGCTAGGGAGTTATCCTTAAGGAAGGAAAATAATGACAAAATATGTTTGTATTGTTTGTGGCTATGAATATGATCCAGAAGCGGGAGATCCTGATTCTGGGATTGATCCAGGTACCCCATTTGAAGAAATCTCAGAAGATTGGGTTTGTCCCGTTTGTGCTGCTGAAAAAGATCAGTTTGAACCTCTTGAAGAATAACGAATTAAATTGTCTACTCTACACCCCTTAAAAGTCATTGTGATTGGTGGTGGGGCGGCGGGTTTTTTTGCCGCAATTTCCTGTGCAGAAACTGCCCCTCACAGCCAAGTGATTTTACTTGAAGCCGGACAGCAACCCCTGGCTAAAGTTAGAATTTCCGGTGGCGGACGCTGTAACGTAACTCATGCTTGTTTTGAACCTGCCCAATTTATTCAAAATTACCCCAGAGGCGGTAAAGCTTTAAGGGGGGCTTTTAGCCGATTTCAAGCGAAGCATACCGTTGAATGGTTTGCCCGTCATGGGGTTAAATTAAAAACAGAAGAAGATAACAGAATGTTTCCGACAACGGATGATTCGGCAACCATTGTTAATTGTTTAATTCGAGTCGCTGAAGATGCAGGAGTCAGGATTAAAACAAAAGTTCAAGTGGCTTCTATTGAACATCTTAAATCAGAAGCAAATCCGTTTAAAATTCAACTGAAAACCGGAGAAGTTTTAACTTGTGATCGCCTTTTATTAGCCACCGGAAGTCACCCCTCTGGTTATCGTTTTGCTCAACAATTTGGACATACGATTATTCCTCCGGTTCCTTCTTTATTTACCTTTAATATTAAGGATGAACGATTCACGGATTTAGCAGGCGTTTCTGTTAGTTCTGTTCGCGTTAAACTGCCGGATTCTAAATTAGAACAAACAGGGCCGTTATTAATTACCCATTGGGGAGTAAGTGGGCCAGCAATTTTAAAATTATCCGCTTGGGGTGCGAGAGTTTTACAAGAGTGTAAATATAAAACCCCTTTACAAATCAATTGGTTGCCTCAAGAAAATCCTGAAAATTTACGACAAAAATTATTAGCTGTTAAAGCGGAATTTCCCAAACGATTAATTGGGTCTAACTGTCCCGTTGAGTTACCCCGTCGTCTGTGGAAAAAGTTAACCGAATTTGTCGGAATAGATGAAGAAAAACGCTGGTCAGAGATTTCTAATAAAACTTTAAATCAATTAATTCAAGAACTCACCCAGGGAACTTATCAAATCCAAGGAAAAGGGGTATTTAAGGAAGAATTTGTCACCTGTGGCGGCGTTCATTTAAAAGAAGTTGATTTTAAAACAATGGAAAGTCGTTATTGTCCAGGGCTTTATTTTGCTGGAGAAATTTTAGATATTGACGGGGTGACAGGTGGATTTAATTTCCAAAGTGCCTGGACAACCGGATGGTTAGCAGGTCAAGCAATGGCAAATGAGTAGGATCGGCTATGTCCATCAATCCCCTATATCTAAAGTCTAAAAGCCAATTTTGCCTAAGATTAATAATCAAATTTTAACACCTCCGACCTTTTAATCATCCCTGATTTATTCCCAGGTTGGCAACTATCTGTTTCTGAATTATAGCTGATTGAATTTAAAACAAATGTTTAAAGGGTTGGTTTTCCATCCTGACGGTCAGGAACTTCAGGACAACGATTAGTTTGCTTTAACTGATAGCCTTGCTGTTTCATTTTGTCAACAAAATGAGTCGGATCTTGATCAACTTCAGGGGGTAATGGTTGCGGGGGATTTTGTTTTAAATCTTGGCGTTTTTGTTTGAGTTTAGATTGTTTTCCCATGGTTGAACTCTCCTCAATAAAATTAACCTTCATGAATAGAATGATCAGTTTTCATTCTTTGATTCAGCCATTTTAAAATAGCGATCGCCCCAATTACACTCAACGCTAATATAACCCAAAAATTATAAACCATTTGAGGTGATTGATCGAGTACCCATCCCCCCAAAGGGGGGCCGATTAAATAACCAATTGCCCAACATTGAGCATTAATGGCGAGATAAATTCCGCGCAGCGATTCCGGTGCTAAATCTGCAATTAAAGAAGAAGAAGCGGGAGTGTAAGTAACCACGGCGATCGCTAAAATTGCTAACCCAATTATAGCAAAAATTAACGCATTTTGAGTCACCGTTCCTGTCCAACCAATCACTAAAAATCCCATGCCCCATAATAACGCTGAAACCATTAACGCTTGAGCATGGCTAAAGCGATTTAACGCTTGGGACATGGGCAGTAAAAATAAAATTGAAATAGCCGTATGCCAAGTAAACAAACCACTGATAATAATTTCTGAAAATCCCCCTTTCACAAAGTTATTAAAATATAAAGGAATGGTGCTTTGAATCTGAGAAACATAAACCGTAAAAATCACATTAACCACCACATAAATTAATAACGTGCGATCCCGGAATGCCATCACCCAACTTTGCCCCCACTGCGGTCGAGCATCTGTTGTTAATTCAGGTGCTTTATAAGTTTCTTGAATCGCAAAAAATATAACAGCAAAAAAGATAATAAATGAAATTCCATCAATGACAAATAAAGCGCGATAAGCTTTTGTGGTACTAATAATAATTCCACCTAAAATAATCCCTAACTGCAACCCCATATTATCGCCTAACCTAACTAAAGCATAAGCACTATGACGCTGCTTTCCGGTTGTTAAATCGGCAACAATTGCTTCAGACGCAGGCCAATACAAGCCAATTCCTAAGCCTAATAAAATATTCCCAAAAACCACCATGGAAAAATCATTGGCAATGGCTAAAATAAAGGAAGCGATCGCCGAAATCACAGCAGAAATTAACAACGTCAACCGACGACCCCATCGGGGAGAATCTGACAAAGATCCCGATAAAGCTCGACCCAAAATTCCTGAAATTTGAGATGAACCTAAACTTAATCCCACCGCCGTTGCTGATAATCCCACTTGATTTACAAAAAAAATCGGCGCATAAAATAACGTAAATCCGGTTCCCATTTGAGACAATAAACGACCAATGGCTAAAATAAAAATTTGGGGATTTAGTTGAGGTAGCCTAGAAAATAAAGGTTTTCGGCGTAATCTCATGTTCAAATATATTGACACAACCACTGCTTATCATAGCGGATTAAGGGGTTGTTTGCAGAAGAGAATAACTTTGTGTAACCGGAATCGTAATAATAAATTCTGTTCCTTCTCCCACTTTAGAAATACATTGTAATTGACCTTTATGTTTTTCAGTAATAATTTCATAACTGATGGATAATCCTAAACCTGTTCCTTTTCCCGTTGGCTTAGTTGTAAAAAATGGATCAAACAGTCGATCTTGAACCGATGGGGACATCCCAGGGCCATTATCCTGAATTCGGATCACAACATGATCTAGATTCTGCTGTTTCAGTTGTTTTGAATTAAACAAAGAATTAGAATAGAATTCTGAATTTTTGCTGAACTCCGTTGTAATTTTAATCCAAAATTTTTTATGTTCAGTTTGCTGCTGACTATATTCTTCAATTGCATCAATCCCATTCACTAAAATATTCATAAAAACTTGATTTAATAACCCTGCGTAGCACTCGACTTTTGGTAATTTCCCATAATTTTTGATAATTTCAATTTGAGTTTGTTCTGCATAAGCCTTTAAACGGCTTTGTAAAATTAATAGGGTACTATCAATTCCCTCATGAATATCAATATTTTTAATGGGAGATTCATCTAATCGGGAGAATGTTCGTAACGATTTAACAATGGCTTGAATGCGTTCTGAACCCATTTTCATGGAATCGAGAAGTTTTGGAAAATCAGTTAACAAATAATTCAAGTCAATTTCTTCAACTTTTTCTTTAACTTCCGGCGTCGGTTTATATTCATTTTGATAAAGTTCAACTAAATCAATTAAATTTTGGGCATATTCTCTAGCAAAGGTAATATTTCCATAAATAAAGCTAACCGGATTATTAATTTCATGAGCAATTCCCGCGACTAACTGACCGAGGGAGGACATTTTTTCACTTTGAACCAGGTGGGCTTGGGTCTTCTGAAGTTCTTTTAAGGTTTGTTCAAGTTGTCGGGTTTTTTGTTTTAATTCCGCTTCCGAAGCTTGTAACGCTTTCTCTGCTAATTTTCGCTCCGTAATATCCATTAAAGTTCCGACAATTCGGATCGTTTTTCCTTGGGAATTAACGGTGGGTTTTCCCTTTCCATAAACATATCGAATTAAACCATTGGCTGCAATAATCCGATAATCTAATTCAAAACTTTTTCCACTATAAATTGATTCATCAAGATAAGCTTGGTAAATTTCTAGATCGTCGGGGTGAATAAATTGTTGGTAATTTTGATAAGTTAAGGTGTTATTTTCCATCTCTAAAATTCTTAATAATTCAAGAGAAGCTTTAAACGTTTGAGAGATTAAATCCCATTCCCAACTTCCGACATGAGCAATTTTTTGAGCTTCTGATAAGTTAGATTTTTGTTGTTCTAAAGTAGCAAAAGATTGTTGAAGTTGTTTTGCCATACTATTAAAAACTTCTGCTAAATGATATAACTCCGATGTCCGTCCAATTACCATTTGATTCCAGTCTCCTTGAGAAATAGCTAACGCGCCTTGACTCATCGATTTAATCGACCGAACAATCCATCGAGATGTCATTAATCCTAAAAGAATGGCAAACATTAAAGCGGCTATACACAGAAAAACTGTAAACCGAGTATTTTCATAAATTCTGCTCATAAAGTCTGATTCTGGAATCACCACCACAATGAACCATTCTAAACCAAGCTCATCATTAAACGGCATGACTTGTACAAATTGCTGTTTCCCTTTATATGACCAAACTAACGGTTTACTCGATTCAAAAGAATAAAAATTAATAAACTCTTTTAGAACAGGTTTTAGCTTACTTTGAATTAACGATTGTTCATAGTTTTGACGGTCTAAAGCTGAATGTTCTGATGAATCCTGTTTGGAAGATTGAGAACTAGCAATGATTTGTCCTGAGCGATCTAAAATAAAAGTATGACCGGATTCACCAATTTTTAACTCTTGTAAAAATCTACTAATTTGATCTAAAGAAATTTTAACTCCGGTTACTCCTACTAACTGCTGATCCTCATCATAAATAGCCATTCCCTGCATGAGGATAGATTCATTCTCTGACTCTAAATTTTGCTTGATGGCAATCCAAATCGGTTGTCCATCAGATTCAATAATAGAGCGATACCAAAATTCTTGGTTTAAATCAAAGTTTGTTTTGAGTTTTTGTAGTTCCGTTTTATTAAGTCTTGGATCAAGGTGATAAGAAAATAAACTCTTCTCCCGTTCCAAGTCCAAAGTATAAAGTAAAAATTGTTCAGGCTCTTTTCTTTCTACTTCAACAAACATCTGACCTTTAGATGCAAAAAAAATAGCATTAACCGATGGAAAAATTTGAAGATAATTTCGGTTATGTTCTATAATCTCTTCTTGATCTGTAAAACCAAAGTGTTCATAATTTAAGGCTTCAATATGAATTTTGTTGAGAAGATAAGGAGTCGATAAATAATGCTGAAGATGATGTTTGATTTTATCCGTTATTTCCTCACAAAGTTGAGTGGCAACTTCATTAACCGCTTCTTGTCCATTTCTTAGGGATAACCATCCGGTTAACCCCACTGCTGCAAAAGTTTGTACGACAAATGGAACAACAAGCACCACTCGCAGGGGGACTTTTCTGGAAATTGTAGCCGTCCATTGATTCAAATATTTTTTTAACATTTCAGAAAGCTATAATTCGGATGGCAATGCTATAATGCACCCTGAAGTTGAATTTTTTGCTCAATGCCTTAAAATGTAGACATGATCTTTGAATGTTTCCTGCAACGGATTCTTCAGATTTTTACAAAGATTCACCCTCAACCAAATCTATACAGTCTAACTTTCTTTAATTTTAACTGTATTTTTAGTTCGGAATTTATTCGCGCTTGTTAAATTTTTGCCCCTGATATGCTCGGTTATTTAAAAGGAATCATTGCAGATATCCAAAAAGGCAACGGAAATCGAGTGACGCTGTTGTTAGAAGTTAACAACATTGGATATGAACTGCAAATTTTGCCGCAGATGAGAACCCACTTACCCGCCATTGGAGAGCCGCTTCAACTGTTTACTCACTTACAAGTCCGAGAAGATCAAATTGTTTTATATGGTTTTTCCAGTATGGCTGAACGAGATTTATTTCGGCAATTAATTAGTGTTAGTGGAATTGGAACTCAACTGGCGATCGCCCTTTTAGATACCCTCGGTTTACAAGATCTCGTTCAAGCTATTGTCGGCGGCAATACCCGTATTTTGGCAAAAACCCCAGGTGTCGGTAACAAAACCGCAGAACGCATCGCCTTAGAACTGAAAACCAAACTCTCAGAATGGCGGATGCAAGTAGGCTTTACCTCTTCTGTTCCCTCTGGCATTTCCCCCCAAATTCAGGAAGAAGTCGAAATGACCTTACTCGCCCTCGGCTACACAGGCTCCGAAGTCATACAAGCTCTACAAGCCATTAGTCAAGATTCTAACCTAGCCAAGCAAACCAATAGCGACGAATGGATCAGAAGTGCGATCGCTTGGTTAAGTCAAGGAAGCTAGAAGGAGGCAGGAGGCAGAAGGCAGGAGGCAGGAGGGAAGAAGAAGGCAGGAGGGAAGAATGGGACAAGCAGACAAGCAGACAAGAAGACTATTTTTCCTTCCTTCTGCCTCCTGCCTCCTGCCTCCTGCCTCCTGCCTCCTTCTATTTGATTCAAAACTGTGATATTCTAATTGATTGTGGCAATTTACGGATTAACTCAAGATTAAATAACTATGGCCCTTACACAAGAACGTAAACAAGAAATTCTGTCTGCTAACCAAACCCATGAAACCGATACCGGATCATCGGATGTGCAAATCGCGATGCTGACAGAACGGATTAACAAACTCAGCGAACACCTTAAAGTTA
>JBMDYE010000189.1:0-12729 GCA_048595135.1 Planktothrix sp.
CTTAGTGGGGGGAGAAGATTGGGCAATGGAACTCACAGAAGAAGAGCTTGAGGATTTTTGTCGGTTGTTGGGACAACTGGCAGACACAATGACCCAAATGGCAAGTGAGTTAATGGATGAGGAGAAAATCGCTTGTGAAGCCGAAAGCGATCGCTTGTGGATGCAGGTGGAAGGGTTTCCAACCGCTTATACCGTGCAGTTGATCTTGAATACAGGAAGACGCTGCGAAGGCAGTTGGCCCGTTGAAGTGGTTCCTGAGTTAATTCAGGCGATCGCCACTTTAAAAAGATTTTGAAAAACCCTTGACTTTTCTAAAATTGCTATGCTACATTGATTAATTGTGTCGGGGCGTAGCGCAGCTTGGTAGCGCACCACTTTGGGGTAGTGGGGGTCGTGGGTTCAAATCCCGCCGCTCCGATTGTTAAAGAAAGTCTAGATTAGGTATCGCAGAAGACTGACTAAGATTCAGCTTTGCGATACCTAATTGCCATGAAAGCAACAAAGCCCGAATTTGTCAACCTCCTCAACCGTTTAAGCACAAATTCAAATTGAGGTACAGGTTAAAACCCCGGGTTCTCAAAGAACCCGGGGTTTTAATCCCTACAAGTGGATCAATCCTGAATAATTTCCTTCTTTTGATTGAGGAATTCAAGCTTTAAAGATTTTTATTGTGAAGCCAGAACAAAAATAAGTTGAATTACTTAATTTGAAACCAGGTTTAAAAATATGATTGTTCAAGTTTTTGGTCATGATCAATTCACTTTAACTGTCCCCTCCCAAATCAGTCCTCCTCCTGATCCGGTTCCCCGTCCCCTTCCTGATCCGCTTCCTGATCCGCTTCCTGAACCCGATCCCATGCCACCGGATATTCCGGCACCAATTCCTCAACCCGTTCCTGCACCCATTCCCCAGCCTGTTCCAGGGCCTATTCCTCAACCGCTATAGAAGAATTAAGAATAGAAGGCAGGAGGCAGGAGGCAGGAGGAAAAAGCAAGAAGGAAGAAGGAAGGAAAAAAGCCTCCTTATCCCCTTGTCTTTCCCTGCCCCGCCGCTCCGCCTGCTTTTTATTGAATCAAGAATATTTTTTAATCTGGTATTAGGAAGATAAATAGAAAGAGAATAAATCAATCTTAAGATAGATAATATTTTGAAAGTCTGTCCTGAAAACGAACACAGCTTCGTTAAAAAAATTCAATTTGATCTTTATAAATAAGCGATTAACAATCTTGATAGACTTCTCTCTCTGGGACATAAAAATATTTTTTTCAAAGAAACAAAAGTCTTCCTTGGGCTAGAGGAAAAATCAATTCAAGGTTTTTAAACTAAGAAGTGATAAAAGCAAATTTCAATTATTGAACTTTTGTTTAGGAGTAATGCCATGAAGAAGTTAATTGAAGCGATTCGCTCAATCAAGATCAGAAGTATTTTAGGTGTATTGTTAGGGGGATTATTAATATTTGTCACCACCGCCTGTGGTGCTGCGAATGCAAATCCTCCAGCACCTCGACTTTCAGGAGAAGGAAGTATCAATAGCACCAAAGGGCCCCAAAATGAACTCTATGCTCCAGTTCAATCTAAGAAGCCAGGTGGAATGTATCCTTATAACGATGAGGACGTAACCAGTCCCCGCGCTGAAGCGAAAGCGAAAGCTTTGGTGAAAAACGCAGAAAACAATATCAACAAAGTCAACAGCCCTAAAGATTTTGTTGAGAACTACAAAAATGGTACCCCGTTAGGAGAACGTACCGGAAATTTATTGGAAGATGTCGGTAATTCAGCTAAAGAAATCGCTGATGACTGGAAAGGTGGAACCGAGCGGGGTTTACGGAACGTGAAAAACAATAGCGAACAAGCCGTTGATATGGCGAAAGACACCACCGATGAAGCCACCTCGCCGATTAAACGGGGAGTCGAAAAGGGAGCCAAACAACTTCAGAATAAAGCCGAAGACGCAGGACGCGCCATTGACCGCGCCATGTAAATTGAGGCATAGTGGCCATAGGAGATCGATAGAGAGCAGCAGTCAACTGCGATATCTATCTCAAGGTAGATGTGGGACTGGATTAAATCCGGCTACATTATAAACACTATCGCACGTTCTCAATTCGCGCTTTCCCCAGTTAATCAAACGCTGGGGATTTTTCATCAAAAATCACACCCCCTTTATTTTGAGCTAAATGCTCGTTGTCATTCATCACATTTTCCCCCTAATTTCTTAGACAATCGTTTAGACACAAAGTTAAACGATTGAGCTCAGTCCCCATGTGTTTAACGGTCGTTAATCGGGATTGAGATGATAAATTCAGCCCCATTCCCAGGCGTTGAAATACAATTCATCTCACCCTGATGACGATCAACAATAATTGAGTAACTAATCGATAATCCTAAACCCGTCCCACTCCCGACGGGTTTTGTCGTAAAAAAAGGATCAAAAATTCGTTGTAGAATATCTGGACTCATCCCACAGCCATTATCCGCAATGGAAATTTGCAAATGGGAAGCGTTCATCAAGCGGGTCGAAATTGTAATTGTCGGTGGGTTTTGAGACGGATCGCTCAGGTAGCGCTGGGGTTCTAAGGCATCAATGGCATTACTAATCAGATTCATAAAAACTTGATTCAGTTGAGAGACATAACAGTTGACTTTCGGTAAGGGACTATAATTTTTAATCACTTCAATCGCCGCCGTGTGGGTTGAGGCTCTCAGGCGCGGTTGTAAAATCATTAAGGTGCTATCAATACCTTCATGAATATCAACGGGTTTCATTTCCGCTTCATCCAACCGGGAGAAATTCCGCAGCGATAGCACAATATTACGAATGCGTTCTGCCCCGACTTTCATTGAGGCTAAAAGTTTTTGTAAATCCTCAATCAGGAAATCTAAATCAAGATTAGCAATGGTTTCTTGAACCGACGGTGTTGGCTGCGGATATTCCTGTTGATACACTTGAATAATTTGAAGTAAATCCTGTACATATTCGCTAGCGGGTGTGAGATTTCCATAGATAAAACTCACAGGATTATTAATTTCATGGGCAACTCCAGCCACCATTTGTCCTAAACTCGACATTTTTTCACTTTGAATCAGTTGGGCTTGAGTCCGTTGCAATTCCGTTAAGGCTTGTTCTAAACGGCAATTCTTTTCGTTGAGTTCCTGTGTTCGTTCCTGAACTTTATTTTCAACAGAGGTGTACAACAAGGCATTTTCTAAAGAGACTGTGGCTTGAGAAGATAATAATTTTAAAACTTCAATCCGTTCGGAAGTAAAAGCCCCTTCCGCTAGGTTATTTTCTAAATAGAGAATCCCTAAAATTTTGCCTTGGCTAATAATTGGGGTGCATAAAATTGATTTGAGATGATGGGTAGTAATATAAGGATCAGGAGTAAATTGTCCTTCCTGAGCCGCATTCATTAAAACCACATCTTGATGGGTACGTTCGACATAATAAATCACCGTTAAGGGGAGAGTTTGGCAGTTGGCGATCGCAATTTTTTGTTGAACAACAACTTCATCGGCATCAATGGATGCTTCTGCTTCAATCACTAACTCTCCAGTTTCATTATAAAGAATTAAAAATCCTTTTTGAGCCCCCGCATTTTCAATCACAATTTTCATTAAATTGGATAATAATTTATCCAGCACAATTTCACGGGAAATCGCTTGAGAGGCTTTAATCACCGTTGCTAAATCTAACAACGCTAAACGGTTCCCATGGGAGGTATTAATCGTAATCGAGGGATTCTCAATAAATGATGATTTCAGTTGGGATAAATTACGAATTTGAGGGTACTGATTTTCTAATTCTGCAATTTTGCGGAGAGCTCCCCATCGTTGATAATTATAATAAGCTTCTCGAAGATGAAGATTAGCATATTTAACTTTATTATGACTCAACCAAAATCGAGCCGTCAGTTCATGGCTTAAGGCTTCATTTTGAATAAAACCCGCTTCTTTTGCCGTTGCGATCGCTTGTTCATAAAAATCAACTGCTTCAAAATATCGTTGAGAAATTCGAGCTAATTCTGCTTCCACCAACAAATATTTATGTAAGAAATTGGCGGGACAATTATCTGCCCAAACTTTCATTTTTTCTTGATTCGCTTGAATTTTAGCTAAATAGTTTTCTTGTTCCTCTGGGGACATCCCCGTTAAATTCGCAATTAAAATCAAAGAATTATAAAAGTAATACTCGGTCACAGAATTAATTCCAGCAATAAATTGTAAAAGCGGTTCAGTTTCTAAGCTACAATTTAAAGCTTCTTGATGACATCCATATAAATACAGCACTTGCTGTTTAAAAATTTGATAGATACAGAGGGAATAAAATTGTTGCTTTTGTTGACAATTACTCAGATATTCTGCTTCGGTTATGTCTCCACTATCAAACGATAATAAATCACGGGTTTCTCCACTTAAATTCAGTAAAATCGCTCGAATTCCCGTTAAGGTATCAATCACTAACTGATTTTCTGTTTTTCGGCTAAACTGTAAGTAATTTGTAGTTTCTGCGATAAATTTAGGAATATTTACCCCTTGAAAAAATAAATTAATGGTTTTATTATTTAAAAGATAGCCCGCATATTGTAAATCACCGGATTCTAACGCCGACTGATAACCTTCATAAGCTAAAGCATTAGAATCTTTGATGGGTTCAAACCAATAATTTAAGCAACTAATCGCTGCAACCGCCGCCTTATAAATGGCATGGTTCCATTTTTTACTCAGTTGTAATCCTAGTTGACCGAGTTGGTAAGCGATTTGATATTTTCCAAACAAAGTCGCTTGTAAAACACCATAGGTTGAATAGAAAAAGGACGCTTCCGGCGCGTAACCCGATTGAATACAAATTTTCACCGCTTTAAGAATAATCACCATCCATAAACTCGGATTACTGACATAGGCGGGAGTCGCTAACGTATTCAAAAGTTTTAAAGCAATTTTTTGGTCAGCTTCTGCAATGGTAGGTTGCTGAAGGAGATCAAAAATATCTTGATGATTTAAACAGGTTTGAACGGCGTCTAATTCTGTCTCAATAATCGTTTGTAAATCCTCCGTTGGCAAATCAATTCCTAATAAAGCCAAGGCTTTTTGACCCGCTGCTACCGCATCTTGATATTGTAAGCGCAGGGTATATTGAATTAAGAGTAAATTATACAATTCCGCTTTTTCTAAAACGGAATGAGTTTTGCCTAAGACTAATTGAATTAAGCTTTCACTTTGTGGGAAATTGCCATTTAAGTATTCAACATCCGCTTGCTCTTTATATAACGCAAAGGCTAAGGGATAATGTTCTGTCCAAATCTCTCCCGGTAACAGTTCAATTCCAGCAGTTAAATATTCACGGGCGGCGACATAAGCATTGGCATCTTTGGCTTTTTTCCCAGCTTCTAAGTTCAAACTCGCTAGTTGTAACTTTTCTTTTTTATCCTCAATTAAAGACCGCCCTACATTCAGATGATCAACTAAATCGAAAACTTTTTCTAACCAATATTGTGGCGGTGTGTTTGCTAATAATAAGCGACCAATCGTTAGATGAACGGCTTGTTTTTGGGAATCTTCAATCAAAGCATAGGCAGCTTGCTGAACCCGATCATGGAGGAATTTATAGTTAAGAACTAAGTAAGGGTTAATTTGTTCCGGTTTCAAATCCTCTAAATCCATTAAGGGTTTAATTAACCCTTCTTTTAAAGCGGGTAATAAATCTTGGAAGGTGCTAAGGGATTCTTTTTCATAAATGAGGGATAAGGTGTTTAAATCAAATTGATTCCCCACACAAGCGACTAACTTTAATACTTGCTGAGTGGCAATGGGAAGTTTTTGTAACTTACCAATCATTAAGTCAACGACATTATCGGTAATATCCAGGGCTTTAATTTCGTCTAAGTTCCACTCCCAAGCAATGCGTTCTGAATTAAAAGTCAAGAGTTTTTCTTGATAAAGGGTTTTCAGAAATTCATTCACAAAAAATGGATTTCCTTCGGTTTTCCCTAACACTAATTCAGCTAAGGGTTGAACCACTGAGCGATCGCTGTGTAAGGTTTCAGCAATCAGTTGAGAAACTTGGTTTAAATTTAAAGGATTTAAGTGAATTTCCTGAACAAAGACGGTATTTTCCTCGGAAGTATCGGGGCTGAGAGCTTGAGAGTTAAATCGTTCTAACATCATCATTAAAGGATGAGTCGCCGTTACTTCATTATCTCGATAAGCCCCAATTAAAAATAAATAAGGAATAACGTCATCAGCAAGGATTAATTTAATTAACTTTAACGTCGCGGAGTCTGACCATTGTAAATCATCGAGGAAAATAACGAGGGGATAGTTAGCTTTACAAAATAAACGAATAAAGTTTTGAAAGACTAAATTAAATCGATTTTGCGATTCCGATGGCCCTAATTCTACCACGGGAGGTTGGGGGCCGATAATCAATTCAATTTCGGGAATGACATCAATTAAAATTTGTCCATTCGGCCCTAAAATACTTAATAATTTTTCTCGCCATTTCTCTAATTGAGCTTGACTTTCACTCAACAGTAACCGAGTCAGTTCTGAAAAGGCATTCACTAACGCAGAATAGGGGATACTGCGTTGAAATTGATCGAATTTTCCACTAATAAAATACCCTTGTTTTTGTAAAATTGATTTAGAAATCTCTTGAACAAGGGCAGATTTTCCAATCCCAGAGTAACCCGCTACTAACATTAATTCCGTTTGACCCTGTTTAACCCGTTCAAAAGCTTGAGTTAACGCTTGAATTTCTGCTTCTCGACCATACAGTTTTTGAGAAATTTTAAACTGATCGGAAATATCCTGACTTCCTAATGGAAATTCCGCAATTTCTCCGGTTTCCTGAAATTGGTTTAAACAAGTTTCTAAATCAACGATTAATCCCCAGGCACTTTGATAGCGTTCTTCGGGAGTTTTTGCTAATAATTTCAAAACAATATTAGAAATAATCGGTGGAATTTCAGGGTTTAGTTCATGGGGTGGAATCGGTTGTTTAGCGAGGTGCGCGTGTACCACTTCCATTGCATCTGTTGAGGGAAAAGGAACTTGTTGAGTCAGCAGTTCATAAAAGGTTGCACCCAAGGAATAAAAGTCGGTTCTGTAATCTACAGAACGGTTCATGCGCCCTGTTTGTTCCGGGGAAATATAAGCAAGGGTTCCTTCTAAATTTTGATTATTATTGCGTTTTAAAGTGGACTGATTGGAACGAATCGAAATACTAAAATCAATAATTTTAAGTTGACCGCTAGAAGGATTATAAACAATATTAGAGGGATTAATATCTTTATGAATTAAATTGGCTGCGTGAATTTCTCTTAATCCTTGAGCCATTTTAATCGCTAAATTTAGAAATCCTAGTAAGGTGAATTTTTGAGTCGTTAATAATATTTTTAAGGACTCGCCACCAATATCTTCTAGAATCATCGCCAGGGTATTTTGATAGGAAATTAATTCATAAACTTTAATTACATTGTCTAACCCTAAGTTAGATAAAACTTGATATTCCCGCTCATATTTTTGCAGATCAGAAGCGGTAGGAAATTCTCCTTGCAGCACTTTAACAATAACAGGTTGATGATCCTTTTCACGAATAGCACGATAGACAACAGAGTTGATACTGTCATAAATTTGAGCTAGTATTTGGTAGCCTGGAAAAGCAATCATAGGTTTTGGGTTAATGATGAATTAAGGTTTAACTTCTGATCTCGCTTCCTGAATCCCCGTGGATCAAGATCCAATCTAGGGACACCGCGAAACACCCTGAATTGATGACTTCCCTAGAAAATTTTGCCCTTTAAAATTATATCCGATTGATATATTCAATGAGGACGAGAGTAACAATAGGATTATCACTTAACTTTTCTATTTTACTGTGATTTTAAGACGGTAGGAATTTCAAACGGTAAGCAGAAAAACAAGAATCGTGAATTAAATTTAAGATTTATAACAGGCTGATCTCAGGCAATTGTCAACGTTTTAGCGTTTAATACGGGAAATAACAAACTCAAGCCTTAACGGACAATCAATTGACTTGGGCCATAATTCTTCCAACGGATAGAGGGAAAATAGGCGGTAATTCGAGAAACTAAAAAACAGTTTCGGAGAAATTTCCATGAATAGTCTGACGTTTAGGTTGTTAATGTTTAGTGCGTTATTAATGCTGATGATCACGCCCTTTGCGGGTTTAGCGCCGTTGATGGTGTTGTTTGTTGTGGCTGGGGTAATTTTTGCTTGGGGTTCAATCTTTCAGATTTTGAGTAATCCGAAAGTAACAGAAGAACTCACCGAAGAGAAAGGAAATATGCCCTAAAGCGAAGGCAACTTTATTTTCGTTTAAAATTTTCTTCATTCAACATTTTTCCTGAATCTCCCGATAAAAAAGGTCTTTAACAAAACACAGTTAAACCCCCGTTTTTTCTAAGGAAGCCGGGGTTTTATATTCTTTAAGTCTCTATAATTTGGCAGACATTCAATTATTTTTAAGTCGTTATTTTGGTAGATGTTACTCAGAAAATAAACTTGATAAAGTCATCAATAGATAAAGAGAAAGTTAGCACTTAATGAGCTTAACTTCAGGATATTTTAGACAGCTTGGATAGGAGATCACTATGTTTTTTCACAAAAAAGAAGTCATTGCCAAAGGCATCAATATTGACGAAGCAAACCCGAAATTTGCTCAATTACTCCTCGAACAATTTGGAGGCGCCACCGGAGAATTAACCGCCGCTTTGCAATATTGGGTACAATCGTTTCATGTCGATCATCCTGGGATTCGCGATATGCTACAAGATATCGCCATTGAAGAATTTAGCCATTTAGAAATGGTGGGTAAACTCATCGAAGCCCACACTAAAAATACCGACCAAACCGAAGCATTTAAAAGTACCTTATTTTCAATGCGCGGAATTGGCCCCCACTTTTTAGACTCCCAAGGTCAATCTTGGACGGCGGCTTATCTGAATGAAGGCGGAGACGTGGTTCGTGATTTACGCGCCAATATTGCCGCCGAAGCAGGCGCCCGTCAAACCTATGAACAACTGATTAAATTAGCCCCTGATACGGGAACAAAGGAAACGCTGGTACATTTATTAACCCGTGAAATTTCCCACACCAAAATGTTCATGAAAGCCTTAGACTCGTTAGGAAAACTGACTGACCCCTTCTTTGGCAATATTCAACCCGATGAGACGGTAAATATTTACTATAATTTATCTTCTGATGGGGTTGATAATCGTGGCCCTTGGAACAGTGAACCGGATTTCCAATATATTGCAGAACCTCAACCGAATCATTAATTTTGAGGTTTTGACAAGGGGCTTAGAAACTGGGTTTCTCAACCCAAAATCTACAACTCATCCGCAAGATTTGGAGTAGAAACCCGGTTTCTTGGGCTTTAAACTGTAGCCAACACAATATTTCAAACCCAGGTTTGTAGCGACTTTTTTCAAATTGTTTTCACGGAAAAAGCGTTTGGGAGTCTGGCCGAGTTTCGACCCCAAACGCTTTTTCTTTTAAACCTCACTCCTCACACTACTCAAATATACAGGATTATTTTGGAATGTCAAGAAAAAAATGAGGAATTTAATTCTTAAGATAGTCTAAAGAACGGCTGACTTCCCTTACACCGCAACAGGTTGAGGCTGGAATTGGAACATGGAATAAATGACGTTTCGGCGAATATCCGTCATCATATCCAAGAACAATTCATAGCCCTCGCTCTTATATTCAATTAAGGGATCTTTCTGACC
Organism: Planktothrix sp.; assembly: GCA_048595135.1. GTDB lineage: Bacteria > Cyanobacteriota > Cyanobacteriia > Cyanobacteriales > Microcoleaceae > JBMDYE01. Next base: position 9,753 of record JBMDYE010000189.1, read on the forward strand.
GTAACTCCGCAATCCTACTGATTCTCTTAGGGCATCCATTTGTTGTAAATGTTCCCGCCATAAGGTATCAATTTGTTGCAGAATAAAGAAGCGTTCGGCTTCCCGCATTAAACCCGGTCGAATTTGATTAACTTGCGCTTCTTTAATATCGTAGGCATTGCGTAACTGTTCATGGAGGAAAATTTTAATTTCATCCACCGATAAATCAAACAATTGTTCAGCCGTTAAATCCGCTAACAAATAAACAAATTCCTTGACTTTGCTAACCAGATTTTCTAAATCCCATTCTTCCGAAGGTAAGTCAGGATTAATATAGGCTTCCACGATATCATCCATCGTTTGTTCGCCATATTTAATCACTTGTTCTTTCAAATCTTGCCCTTCTAAAACCCGGCGTCGTTCTGCATAAATTGCCCGCCGTTGATTATTCATTACCTCGTCATATTCAAACACTTGTTTGCGAATATCGTAGTAATAGGTTTCAACTTTTCGTTGGGCATTTTCCAAAGAACGAGTTAATAACCGAGATTCAATGGGCATATCTTCTTCTACATGGAAAGCGTCCATTAATCCGGCAACGCGATCGCCTCCGAAAATCCGCAATAAGTTATCCTGTAAACTCAGGAAAAACCGTGTCGAACCGGGGTCGCCTTGCCGTCCGGCCCGTCCCCGCAGTTGGTTATCAATGCGTCGCGACTCGTGGCGTTCTGTACCAATGACGTGCAGTCCCCCCAGTTGCACCACTTCGTTATGTTCGGCTTTGGTGAACTGTTCATACTCACCCACAATGGCTTTATAGACTTCCCGCAATTTCTGCACCACCGGGTCAGCAGTAGGCGCTTTTTCCGACGCAATGGCGAGTAAATCCTCCGCTTGCAATTCCGATAAACTGCGTTCGCCATGCACCGACACGGCAAAATCCACCGCTTCTTTTAACTTCTGTTCGGTGGTTTTAGACAGTTGGGTGGGGAATAACTGGGTTGCGACCTTCCAAGTTTTCGCTTTTTTATTCAAATCAAAGCCTTGGGCGGCGGGGCGCCGTCCTGCTCCCGCAATGGCCAGTTCCCGTTCATCTTCGGGCTTAACAATGCGTGGCATAAAATATTCCCGCATTTTCAGCCGTCCCATAAAGTCGGCATTGCCCCCCAAAATAATATCGGTTCCCCGTCCGGCCATGTTGGTCGAAATCGTGACAGCGCCTTTGCGTCCCGCTTGGGCGATAATTTCCGATTCCCGTTCGACGTTTTCCGGTTTGGCGTTTAATAAATTATGGGGGATTTTCCGTTGTTGCAGCAGGTTAGACAGCAATTCCGACTTTTCAACGCTGGTGGTTCCCACGAGAACCGGACGCCCTTCCACGTGCAGTTCAGCGCATTCATCGGCAATAGAATTCCATTTGCCTTCTTCGGTTTTGTAAACCACATCGGCTAAATCTTCCCGTCCCGTTGGGCGGTTGGTGGGAATAATCGTGACTTGCAGATTATAAATCCGTTCAAATTCTGCTTCTTCGGTTTTGGCGGTTCCCGTCATCCCCGATAATTTCGGATACAGCAAGAAGAAGTTTTGATAGGTAATGGTGGCTAAGGTTTGGGTTTCCGGTTGAATATCAACTCGTTCTTTGGCTTCAATGGCTTGGTGCAGACCATCACTCCAACGGCGTCCCGGCATCACCCGTCCGGTGAATTCATCCACAATCACAATTTCATCTTCGCGGACGATATAGTTAACATCTTTAATAAACAGTTCTTTGGCTTTTAAAGCATTGAAAATAAAGTGCGCCCAGGGGTCATTCGGGTCATATAAATCTTTGACACCAAATAGTTCTTCTGCTCTAGCAAACCCATCATCCGTCATCAACACATTCCGGGCTTTTTCATCGACTTCATAATGTTCTTCTTTGATTAACAAGTTCGCGACTTCTGCCGCCCCTAAATATTTTTGACTGGGGCGTTCCACTTGACCGGAAATAATTAACGGCGTTCTAGCTTCATCAATTAAAACTGAGTCTACTTCGTCAATAATGCAATAGTTAAAGATTCGTTGCACGACTTCATCCATTGAGGTTGCCATATTGTCGCGCAAATAGTCGAACCCCATTTCGCTGTTTGTCCCGTAGGTAATATCGCAGTTGTAGTTCTTTTTGCGTTCATCGGGACTCATGCTTTGTTGAATTAAGCCGACTGTTAACCCCAGGAAGCGGTGAATTTGTCCCATCCATTCTGCGTCCCGTCGGGCGAGGTAGTCATTAACGGTAATTACATGAACGCCTTTTCCGCTTAAGGCGTTGAGGTAGGCGGGAAGGGTGGACACCAGGGTTTTTCCTTCCCCCGTTTTCATTTCGGCAATTTGTCCACTGTGGAGAATCATACCGCCCAACAGTTGGACGTCAAAGTGGCGCATTCCTAGCACTCGCTTACCCGCTTCTCGCACCACCGCAAAGGCTTCGGGGAGAATTTCATCAAGGATTTGGTTTTCTTCCTCTCGATTTTTGGCTTTCGCCAGTTTTTCCTTGAATTCTCCTGTCTTGCCCCTCAGTTGGTCATCGGAGAGGGCCTGAATTTCTTCTTCTAATAGGTTGATTTCGGTAACAACAGGTTGATATCTCTTAAGTTTACGCGCATTCGGATCACCCAACAGAGCTTTTAACATGGCAGGACAGAATAAGGTTACGAAATTTTATAGATCTTGGCTAAATCATTGCTATTTTAGCATTCTGGGAACTAAGAGAGCGGAGGGAGCAGAGGAAGCAGAGGAAGCAGAGGAAGCAGAGGAAGCAGGGAAAGAAATTTATTATTTATTATTTTAATGCCTATTCCCTAATTCTTAATTTAATCCTGATTGAACCCGCCATAAACTCGCATAAATTCCGGCTTGTTCTAACAGTTCTTCGTGTTTTCCCCATTCCACTAATTTGCCTTGTTCCATTACATAAATACAATCGGCATTTCTAATGGTTGAAAGGCGGTGAGCGATCGCA
>JBMDYE010000190.1:0-3040 GCA_048595135.1 Planktothrix sp.
GGGCATCAGGGCGAGAATCCTAAAAGAATTAAGAATTAAGAATTAAGAATTAAGAATTAAGAATTAAGAATTAAGAATTAAGAATTAAGAATTAAGAATTAAGAATTAAGAATTAAGAATTAAGAATAATAGTGGTTGACTTCTTCTGACTTTTATGGCGTATTAAATATGCGGTTTTCGCAAACGCACTTTGAAAACTAAAATGCGACTCGTTCTTGCCAAAGCAACGGCTGAACGGCTAAAGCGTAAGCAAGGCAAGGATTTCAAGAAAATTGAACCTTGACAACTTAATTTCCGTGATGGTGAAAGTCCATCCCCGTAGATGTTGCGGTGACAGCATAACCCCTAGCCACTTAGAACTGGTAATCCTATAGGTTAAAGCGGGGTTAAACGGAGGTCACTCGGAATCCAACAGAGAATCCCTTCTAGCAACTAATGATGGGTAGAAATACGAACTCTTGCACTAACCGTCGTGACCAAAGACCAGCCTACTTGGATTATTGGCTGGAAACAAAATGTTAAAAGTCTAAAATGCCAGAATTTTTTTAGTAATTAACTGGGAACATCCATACAGACTCGGCGGAAAGAGAGACCCTAAAATTAGAACCAACGGAAATTAGGAACGAAGTAATCTTTATAAACCTCTTGGAAAGGTCGATTTTCAAGCAGTAACCAACGCAAGGGTTATAGAGAAAGGATGATTCAAGAAGCCAAAGCCTGTTTGTAATGAACAGGATATGCTGACGTGAATCCGGTTGTATGGAATGAATAGTTTTAAGTAGCATTTAATAAGTTATGAACACGATTGAAAAATCGATGTATGAATGGAAGGACATCAATTGGCGTAAAGTTGAAAGATGTGTTTTCAAGATGCAAAAAAGGATATTCAAAGCTAGCCAACAGGGTAATGTCAAGTTAGTCCACAAATTACAACGGCTACTCCTCAACTCTTGGTGCAGTAAACTCCTAGCTGTACGACGGGTAACACAAGATAATCAAGGTAAGAAAACTGCGGGAATTGATGGGGTAAAATCCTTGACTCCTAAAGAAAGAATTACCCTAGCTTCCCAACTAAAAATAGGAAACAAATCCCAACCTACCCGCCGTGTTTGGATACCCAAACCAGGAACAGACGAGAAAAGACCTTTAAGTATTCCAGTAATGTTTGACCGAGCCTTACAAGCTCTAGTAAAGCTAACAATGGAACCCGAATGGGAAGCTCGATTTGAACCTAACAGTTATGGATTCAGACCAGGACGTTCAACCCATGATGCCATCGGAGCAATATATAATGCAATCAAACAAAAATCAAAATTTGTACTGGATGCAGATATATCAAAATGCTTCGATAAAATCAATCATGAAAAACTTTTGACAAAACTCAAAACTTATCCCAAGCTAAGACATCAAATCAAAGCGTGGTTAAAGTCAGGAGTTATGGATGGCAACACTCTTTTTCCTACCGATGAGGGAACACCCCAGGGAGGTGTAATCAGCCCTTTATTAGCCAATATAGCCCTACACGGAATGGAAGAAAGATTAAAAGAATATGCAGAAACCCAAAAATGGAAAACCAAAAAGGGAAGTAACCTTGGCAAAACAGCCAAAAGATGTTCAATATCTCTAATCCGATATGCAGACGATTTTGTCATCATGCACGAAAGATTAGATGTCATCAAAGATTGTCAGAAGATAATTAATGATTGGTTAGCAGAAATGGGATTAGAACTAAAACCTAGTAAAACTAAAATCACTCACACTCTCGATGAGTACCAAGGAGAAATAGGTTTTAACTTCTTGGGATTCCACATAAGACAATACCCACAAGGTAAAAATCAAGGTGGATATAGTCCCAACGGAGAAAAACTAGGTTTTAAAACCCTCATCATCCCTAGCCAAGAAAAAGTAAAAAACCACATCAAAAAATTAGGGAACACAATAACTAAACACAAATCCTCACCCCAAATCTCCCTACTAAAGGAGATTAACCCAATTATAAGAGGATGGGCGAATTACTACTCAACAGTAGTCAGTAAGGAGACCTTTAGTTACTGTGATAAAACCCTATACCAACAACTCAGAAGATGGGGTAAATTCAGACACCCAAACAAATCCTTAAAATGGGTTCACAATAAATATTGGAACTCAATAGGAACTAGAAATTGGGTATTCTCAACTAGGGAAGACGAAAAAGCCTACAAACTACAAAATCATGCTGACATTAAAATTGTTAGACACATAAAAGTTAAAGGCGAAAAAAGTCCGTATGATGGGGATTTAACATACTGGAGTAGTCGAATGGGTTCACACCCAGAAGTGCCTTCAGAAAAAGCTTTTTTACTTAAAAAACAAAAAGGTAAATGTGCATATTGTGGATTAACATTCCGAGATGGAGACTTAATAGAAACCGACCACATTATCCCTAAGAAATTAGGCGGTAATAACTCAAATAACAATAAACAGTTATTCCATCGACATTGCCATGACCTGAAAACTGTATCAGATTTGGCTAGTATGCGTGACAAGCACCATATAATTGAGGAGCCGTGTGAAGGGAAACTTTCACGCACGGTTTTGAAGACGAGTCAGAGGGGAGACTCTCTGGCTTAGTTTAACTATATCAAGGGTTTCAGAAGCCTGCGGTTAAAATCCTCTATAATCCCTATCAGGGATTGAAACCTGGGGATGAAATCATCCAGAGGGGTTGCCAGTAGTGTTAAAATCCTCTATAATCCCTATCAGGGATTGAAACGATCATTAATAGATGCGCCACCATGAAATAACCCCTCGGTTAAAATCCTCTATAATCCCTATCAGGGATTGAAACACAGAGCTATCCCCAAAGGATGCACTCAAGCAATTTGTTAAAATGAAAGCAGCGTTAGGCAAAAAACAATGGAAAACAGCGAGTGAAGAATTAAAAAGTTCGAAATGGTGCGCGGATGTCAAGTCAACACGGTGCGGACTTGATGTAGCTTGTATTGAATCCGGAAAATAATCGAGAAATAACGAATCCTTTCTCTGTTTTTCATTTTAAAAA
>JBMDYE010000191.1:0-8852 GCA_048595135.1 Planktothrix sp.
TTAACCCCTTAATATCTTGATTAATAAAACTTCGATACGCTCTAACCATAACGGCTGATTCTAAACGAATCGCCCCAGATTTTAACTCTTGTCGTAACCAATTTTCTAAACTATGTTGATCCGTAATTACCTGATTTTCAACTAAGGTTTCTAACCCCTCAGAATAACTATAAGCTCCCAACGGTAAAGCAGGGCTTGATAATTGTAATAAGTTTAAAATCATGATTGAATGGGTTATTAATTTGAGCAGACTGAATGGCTGAATCTAAAATAATTGGTGGTCTGGGTGAACAATTGGTTGCCCATTGGCTAACAACCCAGGGGTGGCAAATTTTGCATCATCAATGGCATTGCCGCTATGGGGAAATTGATTTAATTGCATTGGAAACGGGGAAACAACGTGATCCGATGTTGGCATTTGTAGAAGTAAAAACGCGAAGTCGCCACAACTGGGATCAGGGGGGATTATTAGCGATTACTTCTAATAAACAAGCGAAACTAATTTTAGCCGCCCAATTATTTTTAAGCGATCGCCCGGATTTAGTCAATTCTCCTTGTCGATTTGATGTGGCTTTAGTTAGATGCGCTCGCAACCCAACATCAACTCCCCACACTCCAACTTCCCCAGCCTTTCCTCCTAATATTGAAGTCGGTCAACCTATCTCCCTACAAGGCTACCGACTTATGCTCCAAGATTATATTGAATTTGCATTTGATGCTGGATCGAGTTAATGGGGATGGGTTCTGTTGTGAAGCTATCATCCTTAACTGTTAAGCATTCGACTCCTGACACTTGAAACCCGACACCTGCTGATTACGCTAACGCTTCGGGACAGTATCCTAATCCTTTCACAAACTGGGTGCGAAATGATTCAATGTCTTCTCGATTAGGAATGCCATGAGAAACAACAGCCACTTGATAACGACGCATCACACTCAAGGGAGATTGTCCCGTTTCTAACCCCCAAAGGGCCATTTGAATTCGCATATCGGGTTCGTAGGGAATCCCCAACTCGTGCATAAATGCTCTAAAATCCCCATGTTCTTGCGGCGTGAGGTATTGTCGCATTTTAATTTTTATAATCCAACCATCAATCTGATGAATGACGGTAATAAACTGAACGGGAAGATTGTAGCGTGAGCTTAAGAAATCAATGACTCTCAGGGTCAAGCTTGTATTGGCAAGGTAATAGAGGTATTCCATAGGTGATCTCCTGCATGATTGTCCCGCCTGTTTATAACTCCAGTCCGACCTGCAACAAGCAGTAAAGCAGGCGGCGTTTGTGCTTCTCCTGTTAATTGCCCGTTTATCAAAATTTGAGGTGAAAACGGAGCAGAATTGATGCTACCTCATGAGGGCGTGTTTTGACATTAGTTTATCGGATTGGATTGATAATTCCTTTGTTCAACCCACCTCTAGTGTGAAGGCAGCATAACCCTATACTTATATATTGACGGGATTACCGAAAATCAGGTAGGGGAAAAACCCCCGATTTGGTATGGGGGATTCTACCCAAATTTTTAACGGAGGAGGCAAATATAGAGAATGAATGACTTGGATCGGTTGTTAGAGAGTTACGATTATTACCTTCCAGAGGAACGCATCGCGCAAAATCCCGTTGTACCGAGAGATCATTCCCGTTTATTGGTGGTGGACTCCCCGAGTTCCCATCAACATTGTCTGTTCAAAGATCTGCCTGAATTCCTCAAACCAGGGGATTTACTGGTTCTGAATAATACTCGTGTCCTTCCGGCGCGACTGTACGGACGCAAAAGCAGTGGGGCGATGGTGGAAGCGTTGCTGTTAGAGGAAAAACAGCACAATTGTTGGTTAGCGTTGGTGAAACCGGGAAAGCGGTTTAAACAAGGTTCGGTGATTGAGTTTGAATGTCAATCTTCCTCGGAAATAGCAGGGGGACAACCGGAGGTTTTACGCGCAACGGTCTTGGATATAGACCCAGACACGGGGGGACGGTTATTACAATTTGAGGTTCCAGAGGGCCAGTCTTTAATCCCTCTGTTAGAAACCTTTGGAAATATTCCCTTTCCTCCCTATGTGACGGAGACAGAAGCGTTACCGGAACAATATCAAACCATTTATGCAGAACGGTTAGGGGCGGTGGCTGCACCAACAGCCGGATTACATTTTACAGAAGAATTATTTGCGCGTTTAGACCAACAAGGAATTGATCGAGCAACTTTAACGTTACACGTGGGGGTAGGAACGTTTCGCCCCGTAGAAGCGGCGGATATTACCGAACATCAAATGCACGCGGAATGGATTGAAGTTCCTGAAGAAACCATTGCTAAAATTGAGAAAACTAAGGCATCAGGGGGGCGGGTTTTTGCAGTGGGGACAACGGCGGTTAGAGCTTTAGAAGGAACGGCGATCGCGTCGGAACAAAACCTTAATTCCTCTAGTAAATATCCGATTTCTCAACTTAGTCCTTATTGCGGAAAAACTAATATTTATATTTATCCGGGGTATCGCTGGCGAATTGTTGATGGATTAATTACCAATTTTCACTTACCAAAATCCAGTTTATTAATGTTAGTTTCGGCTTTAATTGGACGGCAACGGTTACTGGATTTATATAAGGATGTTTTGGCTCAACCCGAAAATGAATTAGGCAGACTTTACCGATTTTATTCCTTTGGAGATGCCATGTTAATTCTGCCAGAATCAGTAATCAGTAATCAGTAATCAGTAATCAGTAATCAGTTTTTAATTCTTCTGCCTTCAGTATAGCTGCCTTCTGCTCTATAGAGGTACACCGGATCATGAAGCGAGTATCAATCTCGGATCGTAGGTATTAACTCATGACTTCTCACTGATAACTGATTACTGATTACTGATGATTGTCATCTATCAAAAGTTACAATTTTATATTTTTTATTATTTTTTAAGATAAATTTCCGGAAGAATAACAAACTGAACTGTTAGCGTAGATCACAATGAATTTAGTTTGAAATCACAACATGATCAGGAAAACATCACATAAGCCTCGCATTGTCATCACATCAAGAAATTTTAACTTTAGCTATGTTAATAAATGTTAAAGTAGATCGTAAAGCCTATTAGCTACAGGTAAGGACTAATCATGTTATCTCAACCGAAATTTGATGATCGTGCGCTAAATCAATCTCTCTATCAAACTTTAGTCGATCGCTTCTATGACACCTTGAACCTTTCCACCCAAACCCAACTGGCAGAATGCAGTTTTGGTTTTGCACCGAGTCCTACAGGCATTCAAACCTTTATGATTGTTGCCCCTTCGTTGTTGGTGGCTGAACAACTCCTGCAAGATTTGGATCATATTATGGAGCGGATTCAAAGCTTAATGGCAGGAGTTGGCCAACTGGCGATTTGTATTGCTCCCCAACAAGATCCCTCCGAGTCGAAAACCGCTGTTAAACAGTCCTGTAAACCCTCGAAAGGAATCCATCCGAACTATATGATGTGTAAAATCTTCCCCATCAGCGCTGAAACCGAGGAGACAGAGGGTTAAACCTCGCTGAGGAGAAGATTAACTACGATAGGCGATTCAGGTGAATTTGGAGCAAGTTTTAATCCTGAGCGTCAACTGTGATGACCCTTGCGACGGGAACTCACAACATCACGAACCCGATAGATCGGACGATCTTGGGATTCGTGGTAAGTTCGCATTGATAGTTCCGCCAACAGACCAAAACAAAAGAGTTGAATCCCCGTTAAGGTCAATAACACCGCCAAAATTAATAAGGGACGTTCTCCGATACTTTCACCTAAAGCAAGGCGAAGAAAGCTTAAGTAACCCCCAATGGTAATTCCCAAGGAAAAGGATAATAACCCCAGCAAACCAAAAACGTGCATGGGTCGGGTTAAAAACTTTTTAATAAAGGAGATGGTTAATAAATCCATCACCACTCGGAATGTCCGATCTAAACCATATTTACTGCGACCAAACTGACGAGCGTGATGGCTTACTGGTATTTCCGTAATTCTCGCCCCTTCAATGAACGCCAAGGCGGGTAAAAATCGGTGTAACTCACCGTAAAGCTTCATATCCGCGACTAATTCAGCCCGGTAGGCTTTCAGAGAACAACCATAGTCATGGAGTTGAACCCCTGTGAGTTTACTGATCAGCCAGTTCGCAATCCGTGAAGGGAGTAAACGAGTTAAAGCCGCGTCTTGTCGATTTTTCCGCCATCCACTCACCACATCATATCCCTGACCCAGTTGTTCTAACAGCACAGGGATATCCGTTGGATCATTTTGTAAGTCTCCATCCAGGGTAATCACCACTTGACCCTGAGAATACTTGAATCCAGCAGCCATAGCCGCCGTTTGACCATAGTTACGTCGAAGAATAATCGCTTTCAGATTAGGGTTGAGTTCTGCTTCTTTTTTTAGGAATTCTGTCGAGCCATCGCTAGATCCATCATCCACACAAACAAGTTCATAACTCAAACCTAAAGGAGCCACGTTGGCTTCAATGGCTTCGATTAATCGCGGTAAACTCTCGACTTCGTTATATACGGGGACGACCAGAGAAAGGGCGAGTTGGTCAGGGCCAAACTTTAGATCCCCATACTGCTTGGCGGGTTGTTGAGTTGTAGAAAAAGCGGCTTGTGAAATGTCCATCTTAGCATTCAAAATTGTTCAAAATAGAATAAAAACTGTGGCATGAGAAAAGAAAATAGGATTCAGAGTTACTGTAGTCCTAATTCCATAGGCAGTTATCATTCAAAATGATAGTCAACTGGATTGACATGATTATGATCAGATTTAGCTGATTGTAGCAAGATGGATACCTGTTGGAGTCATCAACCCAGCCAATCTCTAAGTTAGTCTGGAAGTGGTAGTTGACTATAAGATAGCCGAGAGTATTGATGATAGCAAGTCTTTTAAGTATTTTATTTTAAATCTGCCGAAAACAAAGGCTTTAAAAGCTAAGGTTCTAAGCATTTGTTAATAAATTTTAACAATGTTAGAATTCTTAACTTTAAATTAATAGGAATTGCCACTCGAACAGGAATCCTAGCTACTGACACTCAAGCCACATCGGAACCCAATCATCAACCTGATCTCAGTTGCAGGCATTAATCATTCAGTTCCATAGCAATCATAACTCAATGGCTTGCCTATTGGCTTGGATTGCTCAAAGGGGAAATTTATTTTTTCCCTGGGTCTGAGGTCAGATTAGGAGCAACTTTAAAAACTTCAATCGGTGTAAATTCCAAACTACTAAATTGCTTCTGTTGTTGAATGGTAAAGTTTTTACCTGCTAAGGTTTGAAAGGTTCGATTAATGGCTTTGGTTTCATGGCAAAACCGCCAGCAAACAAACCAAAGATTAGATTTTATCGGTAATAAACTCCCTAATTCTTGCTCAATATAAGCCGGAGTCACTTTGGCTTCTGAACCCGGATGATTGAGTAAATAAACTTTATGGGGTTCAGGATAATATCGAGGGAAAGATAATTCAAAAAAGCCCGGTGTTGAATAAGAAACTATCACATCATTCGGCTTTTGATTCAGGCGAACATATTGGGCGGCTCCTTGCCAATCATTGCGATAAAGTTGGGTATAATAGTCAAATAATCCCCCGGCAACCCCTAAACTATAAGCGATCGCAATTCCTACCGCCAAAGGTTTACGCCAATTCCAAACCACAACAAATCCTGCGGCTAACAGAATGAGGAAATAAGGGGCAATAAACAACAAATAACGGGGAAACCAAATCGAGTTTTTATGATAGGAAACCCACAGGGTTAAAACCGCAGGAACAATTGCCCAACAAGCTAACCAAGCCAATCGTTGAGAAGAATAACGACTGAAGAGATTGAGCAATGCCAGTGCTAATAACCCAGCTAGGATCGCAGTAAAACCCGCATAAAATAACAAAGATAGGGTTTTAAAGCTAAATAATTGGCTTAATAAATTCAGATCGGTTAATTGACCTTTACTCAGTTGAATTTGATTCGATTCAAGTAAACTTCTTAACGGCCAATAAACCGTAAATTGGGTTAACATCCCAATCACTTGAACAATTCCGGGTTTAGAATAGTTGCCAACTTGCTTCTCCATGAATTCTTGAGACTCTCCCCCAACGGTGAGAGACCAGAAAACTGGGAAGAAAAATAAACTAATGACTGATAAACCGATACCAGAGGTGACTAACCACTGACGCTGTTTACGGAATGTCCAAGCTAACAGCAACACATCAGGAATTAAGATCAACACATTATTGGCGTTCGTTAACAATAATAATGTCCGTGTTACTGTCCAGGCTACAAACGCACTGTAAGTCGGATTTTCTAACGCATAAGTGAGAGCCAACGTTCCTGCTACACTCAGGAATGTCACTAACGTGTACATTCGGATTTCTTGGGCATGATTAATAAACAGAGGGGAAACACTCTGAAGCAATGCCGCTAATAGTCCTGTAGACTCGTTAACGATTCGAGATCCTAAGCAGTAGGTGAGATAAATCGTTCCTAAACTAAACAAAACGGATAAACTTCGTAACCAAGCATCACTTTCCCCAAGCTGCATCCATAATTTTAAAAGCAAGAAGTAGAACGGACGGATATAAGGTAAGGTCAACTGAAATTCTTGAGCATCCTGAATACTCAGAATCTCATCCATCCAGACGCTCTCCGTGGTAAGTTGATAGAATCGCAATCCAACTCCGAGGAGTAAAATCAATCCTATCGGTATCAAATTTACCCAAGTCGCATCAGGATTTATACGGAAAATCGATGAAGCAAATAAATGGGGTTTAATTGAACGACGCACCGCTAAAACTCCTATAGCGATAAAGTTTATGTAAAATTTTACGGATAATATTGGTTTTAAATTGTAGTCTTTACAATGGAAAAATGCCAAAACTCTACATCAAGTCATTAAAAACTCGATAAAGTTCTACAACTAGCCAAAACCAAGATTTATAAAAAGTTTTATTTGTGTTTTCTCATCTTTTGTAAAGCTAAAATTCTGAGATTTTTACAAATCCCCTAGTTTTGTAAAGCGGAAAGATCCCCTCAGTAATTTGGACAGGGGTTTACTATCCCTTTATAAATCGGGACTTTTCAGTCAATTTTTGGTAAAACCTATCCCCTGTATCCTGTACTGTCCCTAGTGTTAATGATAGCCTCAAATCAGCGACTTTACGGAGAAATCAAAATGGGATGGGTGCAGTCTCCGCAAATTTACGGTGATTTTGGAGTTTTATAATGACGACATTACGTGTAGAAGCCGAACAAATGGCTTTAACAGGATACCTAGTAGAAGACACAACAGCAACCGCCAGCTTTGCTTCCGGTGGAAAATTAATTAGGATTCCTGATACAGGGAACAGTGGTACTGCAACCCATACCTTCTCATTAGACTCTGGAATCTATGATGTTACGGTTGCTTACCATGATGAAAGTGATGGTGTGTCGCCTTTCACCCTGAGCCGGAGACAAACGGGACAAAGCTGGCAGGAAGTGGACAAATGGTCTGCTAATCAAAATTTTAGTAACACCAGAGCGACCGCCCAAAACCGAGTTTTACGAACGATTTCCAGCGTTACCCTCAACAAAGGGGATGAAGTCCAACTGATTGGACAACTCAATCTAGGAGAAGTGGCTCGGGTTGACTATATTGAATATAAGCTGGTCAGTAGTTCCGCCCCGACCGATACCACCGCCCCAACAGCTAGTGCTACGGCTAACGACTTCACCCTCACCTCCGGTAGCAGTGAGAACTACACCTTCACCGTTACCTACAGTGATAACCAAGGCATTCAAGTCTCTAGTTTAGATAGCCAAGATCTTCGGGTCACAGGGCCGAATAATTTTAGCCAACTCGCCACCTTTGTCAGTGTCGATACGAACAGTGATGGAACTCCCCGCACCGCAACCTATCGGATTAGCGCTCCCGGTGGCAGTTGGGATGCCAACGAAGCGGGTACTTACACGGTTGCCGTCCAAGATTCCCAAGTCAACGATACCAGTAATAATCCCGTTGCTGCTGGGAATTTAGACACCTTTAATGTCACCGTTAATCCCCCGACCGATACCACCGCCCCAACGGCTAGTGCGACGGCTAACGATTTCACCCTCACCTCCGGTAGTAGTGAGAACTACACCTTCACCGTTACCTACAGCGATAACCAGGGGATTCAAGTCTCTAGTTTAGATAGCCAAGATCTTCGGGTCACAGGGCCGAATAATTTTAGCCAACTCGCCACCTTTGTCAGTGTCGATACGAACAGCGATGGGACTCCCCGCACTGCGACCTATCGGATTAGCGCTCCTGGTGGCAGTTGGGATGCCAACGAAGCGGGTACTTACACGGTTGCCGTCCAAGATTCTCAAGTCAATGATACCAGTAATAATCCGGTTGCTGCTGTTAATTTAGACACTTTTCAAATTAATGTTCAGTCTGCCTCAACCCCGGCGACTGAAACCGTCAGGATAGAAGCGGAAGCCCTGACTCTGGGGGGTGGGTATCGCACCGAGTCAGGAACCTTTGCCTCTGGGAGTCAATTTATTGGTTTATCCAGTCTCCTCAGCAACACCGGAACAGCCACAACCCAATTTACAGGTGCTTCTGGTCAATATCAAGTCATAGTTGGTTACTTCGATGAAAGTGATGGAGCCTCTGAAATCTCGTTAGATATTGGGGGAACTAATATTGACAAATGGGTCGCCAATCAATCTTTAGGAGATACCCGTGCTTCTACCAAGAATTTTGTTAAACGCACGGTGACAGAAAATCTCACCCTGACGAACGGGGCTGAAATTAAATTAACTGGAGCTATTAATAGCGGGGAAAATGCCAGGATTGACTATATTGAATTTGTCCCCGTAGCGGATAGCACA
>JBMDYE010000192.1:0-8901 GCA_048595135.1 Planktothrix sp.
CGGTAGCTGCACATTCTGATTTTACAGGTTTATAAGGCTTATTAAATTTCCGGGTGTTATTAAATACCTGTGGATATAGTTTTATCTGTTCTTTCTTAACGCCATTCTCTAATAATGAAAAATCAATTTTGGTCAGAAAACCCCCTTCCTCCCTTTTTTGGTAAACCCACTCGACGTAATGGAATGAAGGGAATAGAGGATCAACGATTTAATTTTGAACCTGGCGTTACTCCTATTATTGATGAAACGCGATCGCCTGCTGAAAAAGCAATATTTAGCAATTGGCAGAAAAAGCAAACATCAGAATCAAGAGAAGTGATTAATTTAGCCTGTCAAATTGGCAAACGCGGACATAAACAAATTGAATATTATTTTAACAATGATCCAACTCCCTGTCCGGTAATTCTTAAACGCCATTGGGAACATCTCGAACCTATTTTAAAGGAAATCCATAATATTAGATTATTAGAAAGTTATCTTTTCCACCATTATGAAGGATATGCAGGACGAGTTGATTGTGTTGGACGGTTATATGATTTACCGGAAAGCGTCATTGAATTTAAGTTCTCTAACTCGGTTCAACCGATAGTTTACCCCGAACAAAAATTACAAGTTTCTGCTTATATTGGAGCATTAAACAGGCAATATGGTCAACCTTATGGCGTTAATATTAATCACGGAATTATTATTACTGTTACTCCCTATGAAGTTGATATTACCTTAATTCAAGCTCAGGAAGTGATGGAATATTGGGAAAAGTGGAAAATCAGAGTGAGTGAATTTTGGTCACAATATCGCAATATTGCTTAGTTATATTGTTGATAATACCCCAAGATCCCATTAGGGCGAGGTGACCTCGCCCCTACAGGGTTAGGGTAAACTTGAATCAGATTAAACAGCGTAGTGCGATCGCACTCATTACTACAATTAATCACCGTAATGGGTTTTCGTTCTAATTACAAAGACCACTTTATCAGTTTCTATAATTTCATAGACAATTCTATCCTTACGGTTGAGACGATAAGAATATAATCCTTCTAGCTGACCTTTAAGAGATTTTCCCACATAAGGATTTTTAGAGATAACCTCTTGCAAAATTTTCTTTAACTTTGCTTTTTGTTGAGAGGTAAGTTGAGCAATATCTTTTTGAGCAGATTTAGAAAATCGGATTGGATAATCTGCCATTATTTTAATCCAAAAGTTGATCCATTGTGAACACTTCCCCTTGCTGATATTCTTGACGAGAGGCTTCAATATCAGCAATTAAGGTTTTGTCTTTAAGTAGTTCGGCGGTTTCTGTCCAACTTTCTAATTCTTCTTGACTGATCAGGATGAAACTTTTATTATCCTGAACAATAACAACCCCTCCAGGTTCCATACTGGCTTTTTCTAAAATTTCACTGAAGTTATTTTTAGCGTATTCTCCTGTAACGTGATACATAATTTAACCTCTTTATGGCGGTAGACTTAGAATTATTCTATTGTATCTTTTTTGATAACGGTTCAAGGATTAACTAAAATCGCTTTGGGTTTTCCTTCTTCAAATAACGAAGCCGATAATAAGATTACAGGCTGATCCGTTTCATTTTCGCCATAATGTACCATTCCTCCCACTTCAACTAACGCATCCCCAACGTTTAAACGGGTGGTTTGTCCGGCTTCTAACATTTCTTCTTTGCCATTAGAACGGGTAATTTTAGCCGAACCCTTGACAACGGTATAGGTTAAAGTTCCTGACTCTATCCGTTCAATTTGCATCCCAGGATGGATATGAACGGGTAACTTACTGTTAGGAGGAATCGTATATTTCACTAATTCTAATAGACGACCCGGTGCTTCTGTGGGAGAACCACTGGCTAACACTTCACGAGTCACTTTTTGACTATAAGCATTAGCCGGGGGTTGAGGTTGTTGACTTCTAACGATCGCAACACTACTTAAAAAAGTCAGCGCCACCAGAGGAAGGAGTTTGTGAACTTTAACCATTTTGACGACAGTAGAGGTGAGACAGGGTAAATCTTGATCTAGGTAGAAAAGTTATTATCAAAATCTGATTAAAAAAATCCGTTATTTTATGCTTTTTTAAGCATCGGCGTCCCATTAACCGCTAAAATAATGACCAGTATAGAGAGCGTTAGAAACGCAGTTATTCTTCAGATTCTATGAGCGAAAGAACACTATTTGATAAGGTCTGGGCGTTGCACACCGTCGGAACTCTCCCATCAGGTCAGACTCAACTCTTCATTGGTTTGCACCTGATCCATGAAGTGACCAGTCCCCAAGCGTTTGCGATGTTACGCGATCGCAACCTCAAAGTGCTGTACCCTGAACGCACCGTCGCTACAGTTGATCATATCGTTCCCACCGATAACCAAGCCCGTCCTTTTGTGGATGTCCTCGCGGAAGAAATGATGCAGTCCTTGGAAAAAAACTGCAAGGAACACAATATCCGCTTTTATAATATCGGGTCGGGTAGTCAAGGCATTGTTCACGTGATCGCACCGGAACAAGGGTTAACTCAACCGGGGATGACCATTGCTTGTGGGGACTCCCACACCTCCACCCATGGGGCATTTGGGGCGATCGCCTTTGGGATCGGAACCTCCCAAGTACGGGATGTTCTCGCCTCCCAAACCTTGGCGTTAGGGAAACTGAAGGTTCGCCGCATTGAAGTGAATGGCGAACTGCAACCGGGGGTTTATGCCAAGGATGTCGTTCTCCATATTATCCGCACATTAGGGGTGAAAGGCGGCGTTGGCTATGCCTATGAGTTCGCTGGAAGCACCATCGAAGGGATGTCAATGGAAGAACGGATGACGATTTGTAATATGGCCATTGAAGGCGGCGCTCGTTGTGGCTATGTGAACCCGGATCAAATTACTTATGACTATTTGAAAGATCGAGATTTTGCCCCCAAAGGCGAAAACTGGGAAAAAGCGGTGGCTTGGTGGGATAGTCTCCGGAGTGATGCGGATGCGGTTTATGATGATGTGGTCAAATTTGATGCGGCGGATATTGCGCCGACGGTGACTTGGGGTATTACCCCCGGACAGGGGATGGGCGTTAATGAGTTAATTCCGAATTTAGAACAGATGGCCGAAGGCGATCGCGAAGTCGCCAAAGAAGCCTATCAATATATGGAATTTGCCCCTGGAACCCCCATCAAAGGCACAAAAGTTGACGTTTGTTTTATTGGAAGTTGCACCAACGGACGCCTCAGCGACCTACGGGAAGCGGCAAAATTTGCCCAAGGTCGGAAGGTCGCCAATGGGGTGAAAGCCTTTGTGGTTCCCGGTTCTGAACGGGTGAAACAGCAAGCGGAAGCGGAAGGACTGCACAAAGTCTTTGAAGAAGCGGGGTTTGAATGGCGCGAAGCGGGCTGTTCAATGTGTTTGGCGATGAACCCCGATAAATTACAAGGTAATCAACTCAGTGCTTCCTCTTCTAACCGCAATTTCAAAGGTCGTCAAGGTTCCGCGAGCGGTCGCACGTTGTTAATGAGTCCGGCGATGGTCGTGGCGGCGGCAGTTAACGGCGTTGTTGCGGATGTACGGGAGTTGCTGTAAATGACCTAACCCCCCAGCCCCCTTCCCTGCGAGGGAAGGGGGAGCAGTTTAGACCTTTTAAACATTAATGAATTCTTCTCCTCTCTCCTTGTAGGAGAGGGGTTGGGGGAGAGGTCAGAATTACTCCCCTCTCATAGCAGGAGAGGGGTTGGGGGAGAGGTCACAACGAGCAAAGCCAACGATTTGTTAACACCAACTACACAACATTAACGATGAGTAAAATTCAAAGTATTTCAGGAACAGGAATTCCGTTAGTCGGGAGTGATATTGATACCGATCGCATTATTCCCGCTCGGTTTTTACGGTGTGTTACCTTTGATGGATTAGGGGAACAAGTGTTTGCCGATGATCGCCAACAATTGCAAGGAAAACACCCCTTTGATTTACCCGAATATCAGGGAGCCAATGTATTAGTTGTTAATGCTAATTTTGGTTGTGGTTCCTCACGGGAACACGCCCCCCAAGCCATTGCCAAATGGGGAATTCAAGCGATTATTGGGGAAAGTTTCGCGGAGATCTTTTTAGGCAATTGTGTTTCGATTGGGATTCCTTGTGTCACTGCGGAACCGGAAGCCGTCAAACGATTTCAAGACGCATTAAAAGCGAATCCTAAAGCAACGGTTACCGTTGATTTAGATGCCATGAAAGCGACCTGTGGCGAGTTAACCATTGATGTACAAATGAATGCAGGTTCCCGTCAATCATTTGTCACTGGAATGTGGGATAGTTGCGGACAATTAATTGCTAATGTTGAGCAAATTCGCGAAACAACCGCCAAATTACCTTATCTGAATTGGGCAAATTAAAACCCGAAACCCGTAGAGACGCGCCAATAACCTGATGTCATGGCTTCGCCATGGTGCGTCTCTACCGGATGGTGCTTAAGTCTAATCACAATTTCGATACATTATTTTAAGAAAAACCCAGATCTACTCCTGGGACTGATTGTATGCTACAACAGATTTAGTCCCCCACCCTTCTAAATCACCGACAAAGAAACTTAATCCCCTTCCTAGTTCTATTTACTATAAAGTTCCGCCTGGGTGCAATAACAATTCAATTCATTTGAATTTCACCTCAACTTTCAGTAATTTTATGATCCAGATCCCAAAGCTTTTAACGAATATCCTTCTGGGAATAATCACTTGTCTTATTATCGTGAGTTGTAGCTCGTTTAATCAAGAACAAGCTAACAATTCTTCATCCGATACTCCGAGTCAATTTAAAGTCGCTAGTCTTTTAGATGGTTCGATTACAGATGGCAGTTGGAGCCAAGTCAATTATGAAGGACTAAAATTAATTGAAAAAGAATATAACGCTGAAATTACTTATACTGAAAATGTATCAGGAACAGAGAGTGAACCGATCATTCGTCGCTATGCTCAACAGGGTTATGACTTAATTATTGGTCATAGTGGGGGTTATATTCAAGCGATGGAAAAGGTAGCACCTGATTTTCCTGAAACAAAGTTTGCTTTAGTGACTACCTATCCTGGGAATAATAAAAATTTAGGAGCCGTTGCTTTTCGGTCTGGGGAAGTCGGGTATTTAACGGGTGTATTAGCGGCGATGAAAACTAAAACGAATAAAGTGGCTTATATGGTGGGGGATAATTACCCCGTTTATCAAGAAGAAGAAGCATTATTTAAACGGGGTGCAACGGCAACCAAACCAAATATAGAAGTTTATACTCAGTTTTTAAACACTTGGACAGATACGGAAAAAGGCAATCAAGTTGTTCAAGATTGGTTAAATAAAGGGGTTGATATTGTAGTAGCAAATGCTGATGAAGCTGGAATTTCTGCCTTAAAATTAGCCACTCAACAACCGGGCATTTATGGCATTGGTTGGACGAAAGATCAACATGATATTGCACCCGGAAAAATTTTAACCAGTGTATTACAGAATGTTCCTAAATTAGTTTTAAAAGCAGCTACCTTAGTTCAACAAGGACGTTGGGAAGGCAAACAATACAAATATGGATTACGGGAAAAAATTTATGATTTTGCACCGTTTAGAGGCAGTTTAACGGCTGAAGAAGAAGCGAAATTTAATCAGGTCAAAGAACAAGTGGTGACGGGAAAAATTGATATTACCCCTGATGGGCTAACAACAGATTACAATAAATCAAAATCGCTCAGTTCCCTGTTATTGGAAAAATCATGACTCAAGCGGAGAAACGTCATTTTTTATCTGGGGTTTGGGGTTCTCTTTCTGTTCGCAACCCTCGATTTTTTTCCCTAACCAAGCAACTCCGTAGCAGCTTACTCTTTGTGGGATTACTGAGCGTTTTGACCAGTGGTGGATTATTGACTTATCTAAGTTATCAAGCTCAGATGCAGCAGTTGCAATCCCTTCAAAAAGAGCGATCGCAAGGGATTGCTTATCAAATTAATAACTATTTAGAGGATTTACAACAAAAATTAAGTTATTTAGCACGGGTTAGAGGATTAACAAATTTACCGCCACAAGTGCAAAAAAACCTCATAGAAGGATTAGTCCGTCATAATAACGCTTATCACCTTGTTGCCATTTTAAACCGTCAAGGAGAGGTGATTGTATCCAAGGTGACTGATGAACAAGTTTTGAAACGAAATTATGCGGATTCTCCGTTATTTATTCACTCCTTCAAGCAACAGGAAGATTATGTCGGAACGATTGAATTTGACCCCCATGATCAAAAATATAAAATAGTGATGTCTGTTCCGATTCGGGACAACTTAGATCAAATTGATGGCGTTTTATTTGCTGAAATTGATTTAAGTTATTTAAGTTTTATTATGTCCAATACTCAACCGGGAAAAACCGGATATGTTTATATTGTAGATAATCAAAATAGAGCCTTATTACCGTCTCTAAATCAAAGTAAAAGTTTTCAAATTAAATCATTAACTCATCCTGATATTATTCATTTTATTCAAAATAAAACTGCTGATCAGAACTTAATCCTTAATGGGTATCGAGGGTTAAAAAATCAAGAAGTTTTAGGGGCTAAATCAGACATTCAAAGCGTCAGTTGGTTTTTAGTAGTTGAACTTCCGATTACAGAAGCTTATTCCCCCATTTATCAAATGATTTTTGCGATGGGAGGAACGATTATTTTAATTACGGGTTTTGCTATTGGAATTGGCATATTTCACAGTCGGCAAATTATTTTACCCTTAAATAAATTGACAGAAGCTGCGGTCAAAATAAGTCAAGGAGATTTAAAAACCCAAGTGGATGTGCAATGTTCTAATGAATTAGGGGTATTAGCCACAACCTTTAATCAAATGACCGCTCAAATGGATGATTTATTTGCAGCCATTGAAAAGGAACGAAATTTTATTGCAGCTATTTTAGATATCGCAGGCGCATTAGTCGTTTTATTTGATACTAAAGGTCGGATTATTCGATTTAATCGAGCCTTTGAACAAACCACCCAATACAGCTTTGATGAAATTAGAAATCGTTATGTTTGGGATGTATTTTTAGACCCCGATGACGTTCCTAGAGTTAAAGCTAATTTTTCTTTTTTACTCATTGATCAATTTCCTAAGCATTATGAAAGTATTTGGATGACAAAACATGGAGATAGACGAATTATTAGTTGGTCGGATACGGTTTTACTGAATGAAGCGGGGGAAATTGACTATATTGTGAGTGTAGGAGTTGATGTTACAGAACAACACAAAATACAGCAAGCATTACGAAACAGTGAAAAACGATATGCAACTTTAGCAGAAGTGTCTCCCGTCGGAATTTTTCATACAGACACTGAGGGGAACTGTCTTTATGTGAATCAACGTTGGTGTGAAATTGCAGGACTAACATCAGAGGAAGCAATGGGAAAAGGGTGGTCTCGTGCGCTTTATCCCCCTGATGCAATTAAAGTTTATCAAGATTGGGAAAAAGCAGCAAAAATTCAAGCTCAATTTGGTTCTGAATATCGTTTTCAACGTCCCGATGGGAAGATTACTTGGGTTTATGGTCAAGCGGTTGCTGAGATGAATTCTCATGGAGAAATTATGGGTTATGTAGGAACCATTACCGATATTACTGACCGCAAACAATCGGAAGAAGCCATGCGACAAGCTAAAGAAGAAGCTGAAATTGCATTAACTAATTTTCGCAAAGCTCAAACTCAATTAATTCAAGCCGAAAAAATGTCGAGTTTAGGTCAACTGGTAGCCGGGGTTGCCCATGAAATTAATAATCCGGTTAACTTTATTTCTGGTAATTTAAAATATACTGAAGAATATAGTCAAATTTTATTAGAACTGTTTCAACTTTACCAAAAATATTATCCTGACCCTCCGGCGGAAATTCAAGCGTTTGCAGAAGCGGCTGATCTCGATTTTATTATTGATGATCTTCCCCAGATGATTGATTCAATGAAACTAGGAACAAATCGAATTTGTAAAATTGTTCTTTCGCTGCGGAACTTTTCTCGCTTGGATGAAGCGGACATGAAAGCCGTTGATATTCATGAAGGCATTGATAATACGTTATTAATTTTACAAAATCGTTTCAAAGAAAAACCAAATTCCTCTGGAATCAAAGTGATTAAAAAATACGGTGATATTCCTTTAGTTGAATGTTATGCGGGACAGTTAAATCAAGTTTTTATGAATTTAATTGCTAATGCCATTGATGCCTTAGAAGATAAAAATGATCATTCTTCCGAAGTGCAAAGCTCACTTCAACCGAATCAAATCACCATTCAAACAGAACTTTCTGCTCAAAATCAGGTGATTATCCGTATTTCTGATAATGCGTTCGGGATGACGGAAGAGGTTAAAAAGAATTTGTTTAATCCCTTTTTTACCACTAAACCGACTGGTAAAGGAACAGGTTTAGGATTATCAATTAGTTATCAAATTATTGTAGAAAAGCATAAAGGTTCCCTGTCCTGTCATTCAGAATTGGGTCAAGGAACTGAATTTACGATTGAAATTCCTTTAACTCAAAAGTAGTCAAAGGGAACAGGGAACAGAAAAAGGTTATGCACTTTTAGGGATGGAAATAATTGTAAATTTCCTGTGCTAATTTAGGGCCAATTCCTGATACTTCTCCTAACTGTTCAGGAGTTGCAATTCTAATATAATCAATTGACCGAAAATGAGCTAAAAGTTGTTTTTGGCGATGGTGTCCTAAGCCGGGAATTTCTTCTAACCGTGATCGCTTCATTCTCTCACTGCGTTTATCTCGATGAAAACTCACCGCAAACCGATGCGCCTCATCTCGCAACCGTCGCAATAGTTGAACCCCTGGTTGTTCAGCGTCGGTTTCTAACGGGAAAGATTCTCCCGGAAGAAAAATTTCTTCCCGTTGTTTGGCTAAACTAACCACTCGA
>JBMDYE010000193.1:0-11105 GCA_048595135.1 Planktothrix sp.
GCATTTGTACCCGCCAAACCCCCGTATTACCAGCAATTGCGAATAAAAAAAAATATTTGTCTTACCTATTGAGAATAGTTTGCATTTAGGTTATGCTGGGAAGCATAGGGAAACGGATAAAAGCAATGGCATTATCCGAAGCCTCCCGGTCTTAGTTAGTGAAAATTGATTTCATTTGAAAAAAGTTCATGAATTCACCAAATCTTAACGAAACTACGATTTGCGAAATTGTAGAAATCAACTGGACAGACCGTTGGCCAGTGTATAAGCGATTACAAGAATTAGAGATTTCCTGCTGGTGTGCGATTAACCAACCCCTACAGGTTCAAATCAACACCCTTCAAGATGCCATTCAACTTTTTAGCGTCGTCAGGCAATTTACTCGCCCTCGTCAAACGTTAATTGAAAGTCTCGAACAGTGTTGGCGCAGTCGTCCAACCCATTAAAACCAACCGCTTAAATTTTAACTATTTTTAGATTTTGGTTAATAAAATCATGTTCAAATCTGACAAATCTTACTCCGAATTTACCTTAAAAGGCAGCATCCAAAATGTGTGGATGAAAGAAGGAAAAGCTAAATATATTACGGTTTTAAGTCATTCCAGTTTATTTTGGGTCAAGCTGTCCAAAGAAGTACGTTCTGCTGCTGAAGCGACTTTAACGCCGGGGGCGGATGTGGAAGTCAGAGGTCGAAAAAAACAGGATAAGAAAACAGGAATTATTAAATTAAAAGCTGATCGCATTACTTCCCTTCATTCTTCTTCCGATTCAATTTCCCCCATAACTCAGCCGGCGGTAACAACGGTTGAATCCTCTCAAAAACCTGCTAAAATTTTAGTCTGTCAAAAATCCGATTGTCGGCGTCGAGGTAGTGATGGCATTTGTAGCTTATTAGCAAAAGAATTAGAAGAACGGGGATTACAAGATCAAGTAACGATTCAAAAAACAGGATGCCTCAAACAATGTAAAGCTGGCCCTAATGTGGTGATGTTACCGGATAAAACCCGCTACAGTAACGTTGAACCGGAAGAAATTCCGACATTAATTGAGCAACATTTTAATCAGAAAGTTGCTGTTGGTCATTCTGTCTAAATCATTTTCGGTGAGGGCGATCCAGTTGTGTTAGTGCGATCGCTACAATTAATAACCCAATTGCAAAGACTCTGGAAGCATTGAGCGCATGGGGAGGAACGCCAAACCAACCCCATTGATCAACCACCAGTGACATGACCATCTGACTAAAAACAACTGTTAATGTGGTTGTGGTTAAACCAAGCTTAGGTACGGTTAATGTACTTAAGCTGACAAACATGGCGCCTAACAATCCGCCGGAAAACGCCCACCAGGGGACATGGGCGAACCGTTCCCAGCCGGGAAATTTGAACAAACCCAACCCTAGCAACAAAGTTAAAATACTAAACCCCACTAGGAAATTAATTGCCGCCGCCGCAATCGGAGAGCGAAGGGTTTGTTTTAACTGGACATTGGCAACAGAACCAATGGCTAAGAAACTACCCGCGGAACCAGCACCAAGTATTGCTAATAAAATATCCATAATTTGTGATCAGGAATAATTGATTATTGGGCGAGAAAAAAGAGGGCAACCGCTAACAAGCCAACGGCGATTTGACGAGGGCGAGTTAGGCGATGTTTGGGCATTCCTAACCCACCAAAATGATCAATGATGATTCCTGCGATCGCTTGTCCACCCACCACAAATCCCAAGGTGAGGGTTGCTCCTAACGTTGAGATAAAATAAGCACTGGAGGCAATATACCAAGCTCCGAACAAGCCACCGGAGAAACTCCACAGGGGGACTTTGCGTAAACTAAACCCCTCTAAATGACCGAACTTTCCGGTTAAAAGTAATGCGATTAAAGCCAGTAAACCCACGAAATAAGATACATCCGCCGCGACAGGCGCCGAGTGCAGTGAACGAGCCAATTGACTATTGATGCTGGCTTGAATGGGCAGTATTACCCCACTCAATAAGGACAACACCAAATAAAAGTAAATTTGAAAGCGGGGTAAGAGATTTCGAGAACGGAACAAGGGTAGGAATGTCATGGTTAGAAATAGGGGAATAGGCAATGGGCAATGGGCAATAGTTTGGCTAAATATCTTGATATCAAGATAACCAACATAAAGATAAATGTCAAGCATCTCGATATCAAGATATAATCCTTTTATGAAACAGGATCGAATTGATAAAATTTTGGAACAATGGCAACGAGAGTCTCCTGAGCTAGACGTTTCAGCGTTAGCCGTAATCGGACGAGTGTTGCGAATTGCCCGTTTATTGGAAAAGCACCGGGAAACCGTGTTAGCTGAATATGGCTTGAATGTGTGGTCGTTTGATGTGTTGGCAACACTGCGACGCCAAGGTTCACCCTATCAACTCAAACCCACTGATCTGTATGGTTTGTTAATGTTATCTTCTGGGGCGATGACAAACCGCATTGATCGTTTAGAACAAGAAGGCGTCGTTATTCGGATTCGTGATCCTGAAGATCGGCGCAGCGTTAGTGTTCAACTGACTCCCAAAGGGCTTGAGTTAATGGATCGGATTATGCCTGTTTTGTTTGAGAAGGAAAATCAATTTCTGAAAGAGTTTACAGAGATTGAAACCCAAACGTTTACAGAATTACTCCGTCGTTTTTTACTGTTATTTGATGAGAGGGATAAAGTTCTTTAAAATATAGTAATTCATAAAATATTAATATTTTTTAATCCTAAGTGACTAATATAAAGTCACTTTAAATATAGAAACCTTAATAGTCTGCTTCATTATTAATTCTAAAAAACGCTGTGATTTCAAGGTCAGGGTGAGGCGCGCCTCGCCCCTACAATAAATTGCGGTATGAGTAAATTCCTAGTTGAATTTACGGAGTTAATCAAAATTAGTTTGCAGAATGGCAACCCAAGATTTAAGGGTTGATTTTTAGGGGTTGAGTTGATCCAAGAATACAACCAAAGAAGGTTTATTTTCCGGCAATCTGATGGAATACCGGATCAGAAAAACTGCTAAGTCAATTACATTTTATTAAGATTTAATATTTTTTTTTGTTTTGAGTTCATTCTAGATATATCGGCGATAGTTAAAAAAGCAAGGATGAGCTTCTGAACAAAGCGAAATGGAGGAGAGCAAAAAGTCGTTCTGACTGGTCGCCTTTCATGCTTCTATGCTTTCTACAACAGAAAAGACTTGCTCAGAAATAAGTTGACTTTAATATCAACTCTGGCTTGATAATATTCTATTTTAAACGTTTCTTAATCATGCCAAACCCCCTTCGCACAGTAGAAGACCTATGACGATTAACTTAGCTGGCTATCAATTCGTTGAAACCGTTCACAGCGGGATCAGAACGTCTGTGAATCGAGTTCGGAAGGACTCGGATGACTCCACTGTTATTATCAAAACCCTCAAGGCTGAGTATCCCACTCTAGCTGAGATTACTCGCTTGCGGCACGAATATCAAATTCTGCAAAGCTTGAACGTCGAAACCGTTATCAAAGCGATTAGTTTAGACAGCTATAAAAACAGTTTAGCTTTAATTTTAGAAGATTCTAAATCCGAATCTCTTAACGATTGGATGCAGAATAAAAAACTGTCAATGATTCAGTTTTTGTCGATCGCCCTCCAACTAATTTCTGCCTTAGCCGAACTGCATCATCATAACATTATTCATAAAGATATTAAGCCTCAGAATATTATTATTAACCCGATTACAGAAAACGTTAAACTGATTGATTTCAGCATTGCTTCCCGGCTAGAACGAGAAAATCCAGCCTTATCCCATCCCGACTTACTCGAAGGGACGCTCGCCTATATGTCGCCGGAACAAACAGGGAGAATGAATCGAGCAATTGACTATCGAACAGACTTTTATTCCCTGGGAGTTACGTTCTATGAAATGCTCACCGGAGAGTTACCGTTTAATAGTCAAGATCCCTTAGAATTGGTACATAGCCACATTGCAAAAATTCCGATTCCTCCTCACCATCTTAACCCTGAAATCCCACCCCAAATTTCAGCGATCGCCCTCAAATTATTAGCTAAAAATGCAGAAGATCGTTATCAAAGTGCAGAAGGAATTCAATATGATTTAGAAACCTGTTTGATGAGCTTACAAGCCAATGGAGTAATTTCTAACTTTGTTGCTGGAAGTGCTGATAAAGCCGGACAATTAAATATTCCTCAAAAGCTCTACGGTCGTGAACAAGAAGTTTCAATTCTATTAAAAACCTTTGATCGGGTTGCAACGGGTAAAACGGAATTAATGCTGGTTTCCGGTTATTCTGGAATTGGAAAAACCGTTTTAGTGAATGAAGTTCATAAACCGATTGTTCGACAGCGGGGTTATTTTATTTCTGGGAAATTTGACCAATTTAAACGAAATATTCCCTATGCGTCCCTCATTCAAGCGTTTCAATCCTTAATTCAACAATTCCTAACCGAAAGTTCAGCAAAAATTGAGACTTGGAAAGAAAAACTCTTATCGGCTTTAGGGGTAAACGGGCAAATTATTATTGATGTAATTCCCGAAGTTGAACTGATTATTGGTCAACAACCGCCTGTTCCCGAATTAGGCGCAACGGAAGCACAAAATCGGTTTAGTCGAGTTTTTAAACAATTTATCGGCGTTTTTACCACCGAAGAACATCCCCTCGTTGTCTTTTTAGATGACTTACAATGGGCAGATTCCGCCTCATTAAAATTAATCGAATTATTGATAACCGATCCCGATAGTCAATATTTATTATTAATTGGCGCTTATCGAGATAACGAAGTTTTTCCGACCCATCCCACTATTCAAACAATTGAAAAAATCGAACAAGCGGGGGCAACGGTTAATAATATTATTCTTAGTCCCTTACAACAAATTCATGTTGAACAATTAACCGCCGATACGTTAAATGAAAGCATTGATTCTAAACAACTGGCTGAATTACTCTTTAATAAAACCCAAGGAAATCCGTTTTTCTTCACCCAACTGCTCAAAACCCTGTATCAAGAAGATTACTTAAGTTATGACTTATATTTGGGGGTATGGGAATGGAATCTTGAGCAAATTCAAGCGATTGGAATTACCGATCTAAATGTGGTTGAATTAGTCGCTAGAAATCTTCGTAAACTATCCTCGGAAACCCAGACGGTTTTAAAATTAGCTGCTTGTATTGGTAATACCTTTAACTTAGAAGTTTTAAGCGTTGTTCATGAAGAATCTGCGTTAGTAACAGCAGCACAATTGTGGTCAGCTTTGCAAGCGGGGTTAATTTTACCTTTAAATAATGAATATAAAATTCCCTTGGCATTTAGTCAGGAAGAATCCGGGGAGATCACGTTAACCGATGTCAAAGTTGACTATAAGTTTTTACACGACCGAGTACAACAAGCTGCTTATTCTTTAATTCCCGATGAACAGAAGAAACAAACTCACTTAAAAATCGGTCAATTGTTGTTACAGAATACAACAAAAGAAGAACGAAAAGAAAATATTTTTGCGTTAGTTAATCAACTGAATTACGGCACAGACTTACTCACCACTGAAACCGAGAAATATCAACTAGCTGAACTCAACTTAATAGCAGGACAGAAAGCCAAAGCCGCCACCGCCCACGATTCTGCGGTTAAATATTTGCAAATGGGTTTAACTTTATTAGCGTCTGATAGTTGGAATCAGCAATATCAACTAACATTAGCCCTCCATGAAGAAGCCGCAGAAGCGACTTATTTGAATGGCGATTTTGAGCAGATGCAGCGATTAACCCATCTCGTCTTACAACAGGCTAATTCCCTACTGGATAAAGTCAGGGTATATGAAATTAAAATTCAAGCGGATATAGGACAGCAAAAGCTACAAGATGCCTTAAATACGGGATTGGATGTTTTAAAACAGTTAGGGATTGAATTTCCCACTGAACCCAACCCCTCGGATATTGAAGAAGCCTTTTCAGAAACCGCCTTAATTTTAGGGGATAAAGGAACCGAGGATTTAATTAATCTTCCCTTGATGACTAATCCTTATCAACTGGCTATTATCAGAATATTATCTAAGATTTTTCCTCCAGCTTATTTTGCTTTGCCATCTCTTGTTCCTTTAATTGTTAGTAAACAAATTAATGTCTCTGTCCAACATGGGAATGCTGCTGTTTCTCCTTATATTTATGCCATATATGGTTTTTTACTCTGTGGAACTGGAGAAATTGAGCGAGGTTATCCCTTTGGTCAACTGGCTTTAGGTTTACTGTCAAAATTAAATTGTAAAGAACTTCAAGCCAAGACATCCGCAATGGTGCATTCATCATTGCGACCTTGGAAAGAACACCTTAAAAATACTTTAGAACCGTTGATGTCTGCTTATTCTCAAGGATTAGAAACGGGGGAATTAGAATTTGCGGGTTATGCGATATATAACTACTGTTATTATTCTTATTTCGTGGGTAAACCACTCGCCCAATTAGAGCGAGAAATCGCTAAGTTTGCCGTTTCTCTGAAAAAAATTAACCATGAAACCGCACTCAATTATCAAGCCATCTGTTGGCAAGCTATCTTAAAATTGCTGGGAAAAAGCCAAAATCCAGAGGAATTAAAGGGAGAAATTTGCGACGAAGCTCAAATTTTATATTTGTATCAGAAAAACAATAATTTAATGGGGATTTATAACCTACAATTACATAAATTAATTCTTTATTATTTATTTGACAAATATCAAGAAGCTTATACAAAAGTTGTTAAAACTGCTGATTATTTAAGTACAGTTTCAGAATTAGTAACCGTCACAGTTTTCTATTTTTATGATTCTTTAGTTCGGTTAGCTGTTTATCTCGATGTCCCGCCTTCAGAACAAACAGAACTGCTGAGTTGTGTGCAAGCAAATCAAGAAAAAGTGAAGAAATGGGCGGTTCATGCTCCCATGAATCATCTCCACAAATTCTATTTAGTAGAAGCCGAAAAACATCGAGTGTTAGGGGAAAAATTAGAAGCTCTTGAACGGTATGAGCAAGCGATCGCATTTGCCAAAGAAAACGACTATATTAACGAAGAAGCGATCGCCTTAGAACTCGCTGCAAAATTTTATTTATCTTGGGGTAAAGAAACCATTGCCACAACTTACATGACGAATGCTTATTATGCTTATATTCGCTGGGGGGCAATTGCCAAAGCGAATAATTTAGCAGAAAAATATCCGCAATTAATCTTACGATCTCCTGTTGCAGCGACTCTTGTAGAAAGCGCTCGCAACGCAACCATTGTCTCTCTCACCACCGCAGGAACCCAGACACAACTGTTAGATTTAGCAACGGTGATGAAAGCATCTCAAGCCATTTCCGGTGAAATTGTTCTCGCTCATTTGCTCGATAAATTAATGAAAATTTTAATTGAAAATGCGGGGGCTGAAATGGGGATGTTAATGTTATTAAAAGCGGAGCAATGGGTGATTGAAGCCGTGGCAACAAAAGAGCAAGTCAATGTGTTACAATCGCTGCCTGCCTTAACGTCTAAACAGTTGCCTGTCTCCGTCCTGAATTATGTCACCCGAACTCAAAAAGATCTGATCTTAAACGATGCCAATCACGAGGAAATTTTTAACCAAGATCCTTATATTATTCAGCAAAAACCCAAATCTGTTCTGTGTGCGCCGATTATTTATCAAGGCAAATTGACCGCTATCTTATACCTAGAAAATAACTTAACCGTCGGTGCGTTTACCCAGAAGCGGGTGGAAATGTTGCGGATGTTATCAGCGCAAGCGGCAATTGCATTAGAAAATGCTCAACTCTATGGAAATTTAGAAACCGCGAACCAACAATTAGCAGAATATAGCCATAATTTAGAGGTGAAAGTTGAAGAACGAACCCAGGAATTGCAAGAAAAAAATGCCCGCCTAGAAATCGAAATCCAAGAACGTCAACGAGCCGAACAAGCCGCAGAAGCCGCGAACCGAGCAAAAAGCCAATTTCTCGCCAATATGAGCCACGAACTTCGCACCCCCCTGAACGGCATTTTAGGGTATGCTCAAATTCTCAAACGGGATCAAAACTTAACGCCACAGCAAAATACAGGGGTTAAAATTATTTATCAATGTGGCGAACATTTGCTAACCCTGATTAACGATGTTTTAGATCTTTCTAAAATTGAAGCCGGAAAAATGGAACTCTACCCAACGGAGTTTCACTTACCCGATTTTCTCCAAAGTATTGCCGAAATTTGTCAAGTTCGCGCCCAACAAAAGGGCATCTCTTTAATTTATGAATCCCAAACTAAACTATCTCTTTGCGTCCGCGCCGATGAAAAACGATTACGACAAATTCTGATTAATTTACTGGGTAATGCGGTTAAATTTACCGATACGGGTGGTGTTACATTCAAAGTCGAAAGAGTGGAAACAAAGCCACCTTTATCCTCACCTTTTGCTACAATTTGTTTTAAAGTTAAAGACACCGGAATTGGCATCAAACCGGAACAACTCTCAACCATATTTTTACCCTTTGAACAAGCTGGGGGGTCAGTTCACCAAACCGAGGGAACGGGATTAGGGTTAGCTATTACTCGCCAATTAGTCGAAATGATGGGAAGTGAATTAAAAGTGGAAAGTTCCCCTGGAAAAGGTAGTATTTTTTGGTTTGAGTTAGAGCTTCCTATTGTTGAAGGTTGGGAAGGACATCAAAAAGAACCTGAAAAAATAATCAGGGGTTTTTCAGGGACTCGACGAAAACTTTTAGTGGTTGATGATTGTTGGGAAAATCGCTCTGTTTTAGTTAATCTTTTAGCTCCCATTGGGTTTGAATTAATGGAAGCAACGGATGGTCAAGATTGCATTAATAAAGCCCTTTCTTTTCAACCCGATTGTATGATTATCGATTTAGTTATGCCCGTGATGGATGGCTTTGAAGCAGTGAGGCGAATCAGACAAATTGAGCAGTTAAAAGATATCATTGCGATCGGAACCTCTGCCAGTATTTTATCCCCCGATTCTCAGGAAAGCTGCCAAGCGGGTTGCAATGGGTTTCTACTCAAACCAATTCGGGCAGATGAACTGTTAGAATGTTTGGGTGAACATTTAGGTTTAGAATGGATTTATGAGGAGCAAACTCCTCTCAGTTCGGAACGAATTTTCACCCCACCCCCTCTACTCATTGAAAACCCAGAACTGATTGCACCTCCTTCAGAAGAAGTTGCCGTTTTGTTTGATTTAGCCATGAAAGGTGAACTCCTCACCATTGAGCAGCGAGCTAGTAAGTTAAAGGCAATGGATAGGCGGTATACACCGTTTGCCGATCAGTTAATTGAATTAGCTAAAAGCTTTGAAGAAGACAAATTAATAGCATTCGTTGAACACTTTAAATAAGAAATCAAAATGAATATGGAATCTTTAAATCAAGGAACTATTTTAATTGTCGATGATACCCCGACTAACCTGGGTTCAGTCTTAGATTTTTTGAGTACATCGGGCTTTACCGTTTGGGTGGCTCGGAGTGGCATTAGTGCCTTAAAAAAAGTGCAATATTCCCAGCCGGATTTAATTTTGTTGGATGTTTTGATGCCCGAAATGGATGGGTTTGAAACCTGTCAAAAGTTAAAAGAAAATGAGTTAACAAAAGATATCCCCGTTATTTTTATGACGGCGTTAGATGATACTGACAGTAAAGTTAAAGGGTTTAATGTCGGGGGTGTTGATTATATTACGAAGCCGCTTCAGCATGAAGAAGTCTTAGCCCGATCAATTACCCACTTAAATTTAAGAAATCTCACGAAAACGCTTCAATCCCAAATTATTGAGCGTGAACAAGCGCAAGCGGATTTACAAGTTTTAGCACAAGAATTAGAGGTGCGAGTTGAAGCTCGGACGGCGGAACTGTCCCAAGCAAATGAACGCCTTAAACAGGAGATTGCTGAACGGAAGTTAGCAGAAATGGCATTACAAGCATCGGAAGCGCGAGAACGACACAAAGCGCTACAACTTGAAAATTCTCTGAATGAACTGCATCAGGTACAACGCCAACTGATTCAGAGTGAAAAAATGTCTGCCCTTGGTCAATTGGTGGCGGGTGTTGCCCATGAAATTAATAATCCGGTTAATTTTATTTATGGGAATATTTCCTATGCGTTAGATTATTCAAAAACGTTAGTTAAGATTCTTGATTTGTATCAAAAATATTATCCTGATCCGGCGGAAGAAATACAAGCAGAAATCGAAGAAAGCGAGTTAGATTTTATTAAAGATGACTTACCGAAAATGTTTCAGTCGATGCAGTTAGGTGCGAATCGCATCCGTGAAATTGTGTTATCGTTGCGTCATTTTGCTCGACAAGAAGCGTTTGAAATGAGTGTGGTTAATCTACATGAAGGAATTGATAGCACATTGATGATTTTACATAGCCGACTCAAACCTAAGTCAGACTGTCCTGCAATTGAAGTGGTGCGCGAGTATTCCTCAGATTTACCGGAAGTACAGTGTTATTCAGGAGAAATGAATCAGGTTTTTATGAATATCCTTGCTAATGCAATTGATGCGATGGATGATTGGAATCGGAAGAGACCGTTCGACGAAATTAAAGCGAATCCAAGTCTCATTGAAATTAGCACAGAAGTCAGCAGCAATAATTGGGTTACAATCCGAATCAAGGACAATGGCCCAGGGATGTCAGAAGAAGTTCGTCGCCATATTTTCAATCCATTTTTTACCACAAAACCTCCGGGTAAAGGGACAGGAATTGGGTTATCAATTAGTTGGCAAATTGTTGTCGAAAAACACGGTGGAAGTTTAGAGTGTATTTCTGCACCCGGTCGTGGCGCCGAGTTTAAGATTGAAATTCCAATTCGACATCAATCTCCGGTATTGTCGCTATCCGCTTGAAGATTTGCTGATCAGAAACCGGGTTTCTTTAACTAGATTTCTGCTATGTAGTCAAGATCACATCAGAAACCCGGTTTCTCCAGACAACTGCGGGGACTCAGAAACCGGGTTTCTTTAACTAGATTTCTGCTATGTAGTCAAGATCACATCAGAAACCGGGTTTCTCTAGACAACTGCGGGGACTCAGAAACCGGGTTTCTTTAACTAGATTTCTGCTATGTAGTCAAGATCACATCAGAAACC
>JBMDYE010000194.1:0-11034 GCA_048595135.1 Planktothrix sp.
AATTCGTCATCACCTTCAACAAGTCATGCAAAACGGCAAAATGTAAAGCTTAATCAGTCACCAGTCACCAGTCATCAGTCACCAGTCAGTAGAGACGCGCCCAGGCGAAGCCATACCGAAGGTTATTGGCGCGTCTGTACCCAGTCATCAGTCAGCAGTCATCAGTAATTTAGTTAGAATTTAGAATCTGTTTTTTGTAAATCTTCCTGCAAAGAACGGTAATAGGGATTAATATTATTTTGAGCAGAAGATAAAGCTTTTTTGTACCTTTTGTATTGTTGCCATGTTGTTAATAATTTGTATAAGACCGCCGATAATAATAATTCATAGAAAACAGTGACAAAATTAATGGGCTGCAACAAACCATCCGATAAATGAATCCCTGGAAACAAAATAAATGGGGATTTAATAAATTGATCTAAAAAAGGCAAAAAGAACTTAATTCCTCGTCCTTCCGAGATAAAATCTAAAATTAAATGGGAACTATACAAAATTAAGGTAAATGTGAATAATTTTTGATAAGACGTTTTCCAAAATCGACTTCCAATCAACGCCGCAATCAGACTAAAACCCAAGGTAAAAATTAAACTATGGGTAATCCCTCGGTGCATCCGTTCTCCCGTTATAATTTGGGGAATAAAATCAAAATCAGCAGCAATCGCAACAAATACAGGATAAACAACATGAAGATCAAAACGTCGTGGTTTATGAGAATTGGGAACCCATTTAGACGGTAAAAACTTAGACAAGAAATACCCGGTTGTAGAGTGGAATATCGGAGATGGCATAATAATAAATTTTAAAGGTGACTGCTATATTCATTTTATCCTGTGAATTTAGGTTCGATTGAAAATCCCATTAAACCCTCTTAATCTAAGAATTAGAAAATATTATCAGTTACAAAAAAACACGGCAATTAGCCGTGTCGTCGGTAACAGTATGATGTTGCAGTGTAGATAGGATGGTATAGCAGGACAGAGAAAATAGCACGTAGAGTGAGTACGTTGAGTGATAGACTCTCACCCAGCCTACAACGATTTGAGGGTCAACTAAAATTATCCGATTTGAGGAGTCAAATTTTTTTGTTGCTGTTCAATGCGACAGAAGGGATGTCCTTGATTTTGCATTAATAAACCATATTCTAAACCTTCCACAACCGCTTGATAAGACGCTTCTAAAATATTCGTAGAAACGCCTACAGTTGTCCAGCGTTGCTGACCGTTACTCGACTCCACTAATACACGAGTTTTAGCAGAAGTTCCTGAACCCCCATCTAAAATTCTAACTTTATAATCTCGTAATTGAAACTCTCCAATTGTTGGATAAAACTTCATCAAAGCTTTCCTTAACGCCGCATCCAACGCAGAAACAGGGCCGTTTCCTTCCGCTGCTTCTAGAATATCTTGATCATTCACCGTAACTTTGACTGTTGCTAGAGAACTGCAAGTTTCATCAATGGATTTGTTACAATGAACTTGGAAGCCTTTAATGGTAAAAAATTCTTTGCGAGTTCCTAACGCTTCCCGCATTAACAAGTCAAAACTGGCTTCGGCGGCTTCAAATTGATACCCCTGATTTTCTAACTCTTTCAGTTGCTGTAAAATCTTCCGACTCGCCGGATTATTTCGTTCTAAATCAATACCAAAACTTCTGGCTTTTTCTAAAATATTACTTAAACCTGCTTGATCTGAAACCACAATTCGCCGTTGATTTCCGATCGCCTCTGGATTAATATGTTCATAAGTAATCGGATTTTTCTGTACCGCAGAAACATGAATTCCTCCCTTATGAGCAAAGGCAGATAATCCTACAAATGGCGCATGATCATCCGGTGCTAAATTTGCAACTTCACTAACAAAACGGCTAACTTCTGTTAGTTTAGCTAACTGTTCATTACTAATACAATTAAACCCTAATTTAAGCTGAAAATTGGGAATTAAGGTGCAAAGATTCGCATTACCACAGCGTTCTCCATACCCATTAATGGTTCCCTGTACCATTCTAACGCCTTCTAAAACCCCTGCGATCGCATTGGCAACAGCAGTCCCACTATCATTATGGGTGTGAATTCCAAATTGAATCGGAAAAGGGGTTTCTAAAGGATTAATTTTTTCGCTAACTTCTTGAACAATCTTTGTAATTTCATCGGGTAATGTTCCCCCATTCGTATCACAAAAAACTAACCATTCTGCCCCAGCTTGCGCTGCCGTTATTAATGTTTTTAAGGCATAATCAGGATTCTTTTTATACCCATCAAACCAATGTTCAGCATCATAAATGACTCGTCTTCCTTGACTCCTAAAAAATTCAATACTATCTTGAATCATTGCCAAGTTTTCATCTAAACTCGTTTTTAACCCTTCAGTAACGTGGAGATCCCAGGATTTACCAAACAGCGTTACCCAACGAGTTCCGGCGGATAAAATCGCTTTTAAATTTTCATCTTCTGCGGCTTTGGTATTGGGACGACGAGTCGAACAAAACGCCACCACTTCCGCTTGTTTTAACGGTTCTTCTTGTAAGCGCCAAAAAAACTGCACATCCTTGGGATTTGCTCCAGGCCATCCCCCCTCAATAAAGGGAATTCCTAACGCATCTAATTGACGAGCAATTCTTAATTTATCTTCTAAAGATAACGATAAACCTTCTCGTTGCGCCCCGTCTCTGAGGGTTGTATCATAAAGCCAAAGTTGATTAGTCATAGTAAGAATTAAGAATTAAGAATTAAGAATTAAGAATAGGCACTCTTGCAATAGGGGACAAGGAGATTATTTTACTTCCTTCTTCCTCTTGCCTCCTGCCTCCTGCCTCCTGCCTCCTTATTTTACGGTCAAACCCCTGGTCTTGATTTTCAATAACAGTAACAATAGAGTTAAGAATCATTGCAAAAAATTTTAGGAGCGCGATTTTCATGGTGCAAATTCAAGTTCAAGGTAAAACGATTACTTGCGATCGCGGTGCTAACCTGCGGAATGTGTTATTAAAAAATGGGATTGATCTCTATAATGGTCAAGCTTCCCTGATTAACTGCCGAGGAATTGGTACCTGTGGCACTTGTGCCGTTGAAATTGAAGGGGAAGTGTCCGAACCTCAATGGCGAGAAAAAGCGCGTTTATCGGTTCCTCCCCATTCCCCCAATACCACTCGCCGTTTAGCCTGCCAGGTGAAAGTCTTAGGAGATCTTAAAGTCAGCAAATATAACGGGTTTTGGGGTCAAGGTTCCGAAACGGTTTGGTAATTTCAAGAAGGCTGAATGCTGTTGAAAGGAAGCGTTGCGAACCCTTTCAATCCTCAAGAGTAAAGGCGCCCCGAAGGAACGCCTTTACTTAGTCACCAGTCACTAACCCTCAATATAACGCAAAATACCATTTTTGGCTAGTGCCAATCCTAAAAATTTACCGAGCTTGTCCTCAACCTTGACTCGGAGAATCAGAACCCTCCGCAACAGCATCGCAAGCATCAGCCAAACTAGAGCTTAGAAGTTAGCTCAATTAGTAATTGAGCCAGTTGAAGACATTATAATCAGAATGGCGATCGCCTTGAGGTTAATTCAATGGTTATTAACACTTTAACATTAAACCTAGATAGCGTTCACCTCACCGATGAACAGTTTTATCAATTATGTCAAAATAATCAAGCGTTAAGATTTGAAAGAAATGCTCAGGGAGAATTAACGATTATGCCTCCGGTTGGTGGAGAAAGTGGGAACCGAGAATCAGAATTAATGGTTGATTTAGGCATTTGGAACCGCCAAACAAAGCTCGGTTATACGTTTAGTTCTTCTACTATTTTTAAATTATCCAATGGTGCGGATCGGTCTCCTGATGTCGCTTGGATTCAACGAGAACGTTGGGAAGCTCTCACGCCAGAACAACGACGCAAATTTCCGCCTATTGCCCCTGATTTTATCATCGAATTAAGGTCAGAAACCGATCATTTAGAAACCTTGCGGAAGAAAATGCAGGAATATCTCGAAGCCGGAGTCAAATTAGCTTGGTTAATTAATCCCCAACAACAGCAAGTTGAAATTTATCGACTCGGACAAGGGGTAGAATTGCGAAATTTACCCACAGAATTGTCCGGTGAAAATATATTACCCGGATTCAATTTAAGTTTATCCCTTTATTGATTAGGTTCAGTCGTTGGTTCAGGTTCAGGTTCAGGAGTTTCTGAAGAATCCGTTGACGTATCAAAATATTGATAAATCGTAGAAGACATTTTACGAATTAATTCTTCCGCTTGCGGATCATCTTCTTTGCGTTCCACTAAAATCCCCACTAAATATCGTTTTCCATTCAGTAAATCCACTAAACCCACATCCCCCGAAACCGTATCAATATTTCCGGTTTTATGAGCAATAAAAGAACCCTTTCCTAACCCACTCGGTAACAACGAATTATTCTTGGTTTGGCTCATAATTCGCAGCATTAAATCACGAGATTTCATCGAAACTAATTTCCCTTGATTAACCTGAGCCATCACTTGCACTAAATCTTTAGCTGTCGTTTTATTATTTCCAGGCAAATCAGGAAGGATATCTTTGAGTTGGGTATTTTTTAATCCCCATTCTGTAAAAAGTTGATTTAAGGTTTCAATGCCTCCCAACCGTTCAATTAACATATTGGTGGCGGTATTATCGCTATCAATAATCATTAACGTTGCCGTTTCTAAGGCAGTAAATTCACTATCAACAGGTTGATCCTGCATTGTTCCCGACCCCGTAGCAATATGTTCTTGCTTCATGGTTAGCATTTCATCCAAACGAATTCTCCCTTCATCAACCGCTTGGAAAAACGCAACTAAAATCGGCACTTTAATGGTACTGGCAGCCGGAAGCAGTTCTTCTCCTTGTAAATTCACGTAATTATTATTATCTAAATCGACTAAAAATAATCCTGGTTTTAAATTACTATTTTCCTCCGATAATCCTAATAAAGCTGTTTTTAAATCAGCCATTTCCTGATTCAAAGGCAAAGGAACCAATTGAGAGGTCGATCCATTCGGATTGGCTTTGAAATTTTCCTGCTGTTCAACGCTCAAATTAGCCACTGAATTGGCTTCAGCGCTGGAACGTCCTAACGCATTCAAAACCGATAAAACGGTTCCTGAAATCACCCCGATCCCAATTCCTAAAATGAATAAACGAGTCGCATAAACCATCGGAGAAACGCGGCGTTTTTTCTTCACCCGCTTAACAATCCGGTTGGGAGCCGGAAGAGGAGGCTGAGGGGGAACCACCGTTAAATTAGGCTGGGGAGAACGCGATCGCCTTGCTAAAGGTTCCCCAGGTTGTTGAGGCGGAAAACTCGGTAAACTAGAAGGAACTTTACGGCGATTTTTTGGCGGTTGAGCGCGAGATTTGGGGGATTTAGGAGGATTAGCCCGTTGCTGTCGTAACTGTTCTACCACCGGATTCATTGATTCACGGCGACGGGACTCTTCAGTAACCGATCGTTGTCGAGGTGCTTTTTCAGAACCTCGTGGGGTCGGTTTAGGTTGGGGTTTCGCGGGAGTCCGTCGGGAACGACGTCGCCCCGAGGACTGAGACGAATTCCTCTGACGAGAAGGCGACTCTGACGATTTTGAACCCGACTCAGACGACGAGAACAGGGAGAATAAGGGTTGACGAGGAGATCGCTGTGCCACACCTAACACCTACTAATAAATCGTTTAAAAGATAAATTGCTTTAAAGAGATAGCCTCGCAAGACGTCGGCTTCTCAGTCTGGCTGCTGATCCGCTTCCTCATCCCGTGATGCGGCGGAAGACTGATGCACTGCAACAAAGTTGTTACAATTCAATGCCCATTCTACTTGACGGAGGATTCCCCGCAACATAGAAACCTCATCAGACGTTAAATGGGTTCGATTATACAAACGCCGAAATTTACTCATGCGACTGCTGGCTGTATGGGGATACAAGTAACCAATCTTGAGTAATAAGGTTTCCAATTGTTGATAATATCCTTCTAATACTTCTAAGGAAACAGGGGAATCCGTTGAGCTAGATTCACAACGCGCGTCTAGGTCACTGTCCGTAGCATAAACAGGTTGAGCGAAATTCCCGATTGCTTGTTGCCTTAACTCATAACAACACACCGCCACCGACTGAGCCAAATTTAAAGACGGATAACTGGGACTAGAGGCAATTTTGACAAATCGTTGGGCGTAGTTTAATTCTTCGTTATTCAGTCCCCGATCTTCAGGGCCAAAAATTAACGCAGATGGCATTTCTAACAACCAAGAAAGAGCCTGACGGGGATCTTCTAAATCAGTGGGTAAGTTCCGAGAACGCGATCGGGCGGTTGTGGCGATCGCCCGTTGACAACCAGACAACGCCTCCGGTAAAGACCCAACTGTCACCGCCTGTTCTAAAAGATCCGCCGCATGAACCGCCATTTTTCGAGCCTCATCAGAACTTGGATCACAATGGGGGTTAACCAGGATTAATTGTTCTAAACCCATATTTTTCATGATCCGAGCAACGGAACCCACATTCAAAGCTCCCGCAGGTTCCACCAGCACAATCTTGATTCGAGCTAACGCAGCCTCCCAAACCGTCTGTGTCATTGAAATGATTGAAATGATATGATCATCGATGCTAAATGCAACTCAATTAACTTAACATGGCACGTCAGCGCCTAAAGTCCGATTTCCCTACCAAAATTTGTCCGGTTTGCCATCGTCCCTTTACATGGCGGAAAAAATGGGCAGACTGTTGGGATGAGGTGAAATACTGTTCCGATCGCTGTCGTCGTCGCCGCTCTTCAACTCAATCCGATCAGTAGGATGGGCTGCGCCCATCAATCCCTTATATTTAAAGTTTCTAATCCATTTTTGCGACATCCTGACCGTTAACAGGACGTATCAATTATCGGTTAATTGAATTAAGAATTAAGAGTAACGAACGGAATACAATATTTTGTAAGTTGATACAGTAGTGAATTCAAGATCGTGCAACCTAAACTAATTATTCATGGCGGTGCAGGCAGTTCTCTCCATAGTAAAGGGGGAGTTGAGGCTGTTCGTAAATCTCTCTACCAAATTATTGATGAAGTTTATGCCCTTTTAATTCAAGGAGCCAGTGCATCAGAAGCGGTGGTCAGAGGATGTCAACTTCTCGAAGATGATCCGAGTTTTAATGCGGGGACAGGTTCAGTTTTGCAATCCGATGGTCAAATTCGGATGAGTGCCTCCTTGATGAATGGAACCATCCAACGGTTTAGCGGCGTGATCAACGTTTCACGAGTGAAAAACCCCATTGATCTGGCTAAAGCGTTACAACACTGTCCCGATCGAGTCTTATCTGATTATGGATCGGCAGAGTTAGCCAGAGAATTGCAAGTGCCGATTTACAATCCCTTAACGGATCGACGTCTGAAAGAATGGATGGCAGAACGGGACGAGGATTTTCAACGGACAATGGCGGATGTCGTAGCGGAACCTGCGGGGACGGGAACCATTGGTGTTGTTGCACTCGATCAAAATGGCCGATTGGCCGTTGGCACGTCAACGGGAGGTAAGGGGTTTGAACGCATTGGTCGGGTCAGTGATTCGGCAACCCCGGCTGGAAATTATGCCAACCCCAGTGCGGCGGTCAGTTGTACAGGCATTGGGGAAGATATTCTCGATGAGTGTTTAGCGGCAAAAATTGTGATTCGGGTGACGGATG
The DNA here is from genome assembly GCA_048595135.1 of Planktothrix sp. Classification (GTDB taxonomy): domain Bacteria; phylum Cyanobacteriota; class Cyanobacteriia; order Cyanobacteriales; family Microcoleaceae; genus JBMDYE01. The sequence continues at coordinate 7,671 of JBMDYE010000194.1, forward strand.
GCTATTCCCTCAAAGCAGCGTTTGAACGTTCCTTTGCCGAAGCCGATGAACACAAACGGGATTTTGCCGCCATTGGCATTGATGCCACAGGAGCGATCGCTTGGGGGAAAACCTGCGATGTCGTTTTATCTGCTTTCCACAACGGTCAACGCATTGGTGATAGTTTAGAAATGCCCAAAGGAACCCAAGTTTTCCTCACTGATGATTCCTACCTTTAAGAATTAAAAATTAAGAAGATCAAGTCGCGTTTACTCCGCGGTGCGTTGGCGGAGCCTGTGCGTAGCACTTCAGGATCAGAATTAAGAATTAAGAATTTTGTTAAACCTGAAGATAGCGATCGCTTATAATGCAAGTGGATTGGATTTTGGCAGCCCCGATGATCATAAGCCAGCTTGCATGATTTGAAGGGGATAGAAATTCATTTAGGTTAAGGAAATACCTTGTACAGATCTAAAACCGATCTGAACACTGATTGAATGCCTTTCTAAAAATGCAGCTATAAAAAGGTTCATCTACCCTGTAACAGTACAGACAGGAAACTTGAGGTTTGTGTGGGAAGATAAATCAGGCTTGCCGATCCGCTCAAGGAGTTAGTTTATGAGACGGATTTTAGTCGTTGATGATTCAGCAACGATGCGAAAAATGGTCATTGCATCGTTACGGGATTTAACCAATGTCAGCTTTAGCGAAGCGGGGAATGGCTTGGAAGCCATTGAACAGATAGAAATTGCCCCATTCGACTTAATGCTGCTCGATTTGAATATGCCCGATATGCACGGTTTAGAGGTGTTACGGTTTGTTCTCTCACACCCTAGTTATCACACGACACCGATTGTGATTTTAACGACTAAAGGCGATGAACAAAGCCGAAGCGAAGCCAGAGAAGCGGGTGCAGCTTGCTATTTGACGAAACCCTTTGAACCTCAAAGTTTAGCCAGTCAAATTCAAGATTTATTGATGACAAATTCCCCTGTTCTCCATCAATAGATAGGATGTAAGAATCATTGTGCCTAATCCTCCTAACAATAACTTTTTTGAGGACTTTCTAGAGGATTATTTTGCAGAATGTGAAGAACATTTAGCAGTCGTGCGACGGGAATTACTCGCCCTCGAATCCTTTGTTAATCAATCCCAGATTGAGCGCAGTCACCTCAATCAACTGTTTCGCTGCTTCCATTCCCTCAAAGGGTTATCCGGTATGGTGGGAGTCGGATTAGCCGAAGAATTGGCTCATATCATGGAGGGTTATCTACGGGTATTACGGGATCAAGCGATTGTTTTATCTCCCGATGGATTTGAGGCGTTAATTGCCGGAACCAAACTTCTAGAACAAGTGATTGTCTGTTATCGAACTCAAGCTTCTCCTCCCGATATTACGTCTGTTGTGTCTCAACTGACGGCAGTTATTTCTAACGAAAAATTTCAACCTCAACTCGTCACTCAACCGACTGCGCCACTCGTTCAACTCAAACCCCAAGAGCAAGCTGAAATAGAAACGGCGATCGCCAACGGCCAAACCCTTTGGCATTTTATCTTTTCTCCCAATTCTCAACTCTCAGAACAGGGGATTCGAGTTAATACCGTTCGGGAACAGTTACAAACCTGGGCGAAATTAATTTATGTTGCCCCTCGTATGAGTACGGACAACAAAATTCTCTTCGACTTTGTTCTCGCCACCCCAGATCCCGAAATTCCCTCAGAGATTACAGAAAATCCTGGGTTAACTTACCAACCCTTGATCACTCACCAGTCAGAAGGCAGGAGGCAGGAGGCAGAGGGCAGGAGGCAGGAGGCAGAGGGCAGGAGGCAGGAGGCAGAGGGCAGGAGGCAGGAGGCAGAGGGCAGGAGGCAGGAGGCAGAAGAAAAGCAATCTTCCTCCGCTCCCTCCGCTCCCTCCGCCTCCCCTGCTCTCCCCGCTCCTCCTGCTCCCCTTGCTTCCCCCGCTCCCCCTGCTCCGTCTTCAAATCTTGTGCGGGTAGAGTTGCCTAAACTGGATGACTTGATGCGAATGGTTGGAGAATTGGTCATGAGTCGAGCGCGTTTAGCAGAAAATCTCAAAGATCTGACGGATCATCTCCCTTCCCATCGGATGCGTGCATTGCAAGAAGTTAATCAAATGTTGGAACGACAATTGCGGGATTTGCGACAGGGGGTGATGCAGATTCGCTTAGTTCCCATTGGTGAAACCTTTGCTCGGATGCAGTTTGTGGTGCGAGATTTAGTGCGAACCAGTCAAAAACAAGTCACGCTTGAAATTCATGGAGAGGAAACGGAAATCGATAAATTCGTTGTAGAACGAATGCTTGATCCGTTGTTACATCTGGTGCGAAATGCCGTTAGTCATGGAATTGAATCGGAATCAGAACGGCTACAAGCGGGAAAATCTGCCCAAGGAAAAATTGCGTTACGGGCAACCACATCAGGGGAAATGGTGATCATTGAAATTGAAGATGATGGGCGAGGTGTGGATGTGGAGAAAGTTCTGGAACGGGGACACGCTAAGGGACTGTTGTTAGAACCAGAAGAAAGCAACGAAATATTGCACCCGTTCTCAGATTTAGGCACTCAGGATGATTACGATCCGTTAGTGCTGCTCTCTATTCTCTGTTCACCTGGGTTTTCCACGAAAGAGCAAGCGGACTTAACTTCGGGACGGGGGGTGGGAATGTCAATTGTTAAAAATACGGTTCAGGAGTTAGGCGGTTCTCTGGGTTTGGAAACGTCCAAGGGTAAAGGAACCCGATTTACGATTCAACTGCCTTTAACGTTAGCGATCGCAGATGCTTTAATTGTTACTTTTGGGGGTCAAACGTTTGCCATTCCTCAGTCTTTTGTTCAAGAAATTAAGGAAGTTACTCAGACGGAAATTACCGTCTTTGAAAATAACGAAATTATCCCCTATCGCAATACTATCTTACCCCTGATGCGTCTAACTCAACTGTTAGAAGGCTTTACAGTCACTCCTCATCAGTCACCAGTCACCCCTCATAATACAGTTACCAGTCAACAGTTAATAAATTCTTCCTCCGCTTCCCCCGCTCCCCCCACTTCCTCTGCTCCCTCCGCTTCCCTTCTACACCAAAAAATTGTTGTTGTCGGTTTTGGTGGGAATTTAATCGGGATGGTGGTGGAGGGAATTGTGGGACTTCGGGAAATTGTCGTGCGACCTTTAACTGATCCGTTGGTTCAGGTGATGGGAATTGCGGGTGCTACGGAATTAGGTGATGGTTGTGTCGTTTTAATTTTAGATGTCGGGGTTTTAATCCGTCTTAAAAAAGGACGAGGGATTAGGAATTAAGAATTAATAAATAATAATTAATAATTAATAATTAAGAATTAAGAATTAGGAAAAAGGGAAGAATCA
>JBMDYE010000195.1:0-2434 GCA_048595135.1 Planktothrix sp.
TCCAGAGCAATTGCTTTTCTTTGGGGAAGTTCATTTTCTAGTTGAACTAACATGGCGTTGATTAAATCAGGAAGTCCTAATTGAGCAAGGGTTGTTCTTGAAAAAATTGGTGGGGAATTAGAAATTCCCACACCAATAAGAACAACTCTAGGTTGGTTCAGTTCGGCTTTAGGTCAGAGTTGAATATGAATGGTAATTGTATTGCTTTCAAAATTATACTGACTGTCCAAGTCTAACATTGTTTACCTTGAATTCACATAGCCTTAGCGCGTCAGCGCATTTTACTGGGAATATAATGATGTTTTATTTCCAGTTTTCCAACCAAGTTAAAAGTTGATGCAACTGTTCATCATTGAGAGCAAACCATTCTCCTATTTTCCGATAATGAGAAAATTTGGTATGGGCAGCTTTTTCTAATGCGATCGCATCGGAGCAGCAAAGCGTTTTAACTACATTTAACGATACGGCACAAGAGGTTTGTAAAGTTTGCAGCCGTTTTTTAAGATTCGTTGTCCGACCAATTTTATACAGATTACTGGTGCCTGAACGAACAACATAGATGTAGCCTCTCCGGTTAGAAAAAGTTGGATTTCCTGATAATTTAGCAATCTGCTCATACTTAATTTTAATCTGAATTTCTCCAGCCAATAGCCTTTCGGGTTGAAAGGGATAAGAAACAGAAATTAGCTGAAGCTTTTCTAAAAGTTCTAGAGAGAGTTGAACGGCGGAGGAAGAAGCATTGAGAATCTGAGCTAAGGTTATTAAATGGGTTAAAATGACTGAGGAACTATTGGGCTGAGTTTGTGCTGATCTTGATGAGTTACTGGAAGCCATCTCACACAATTCAATCAATAAATTGACTGCTAAATGATCGCAGTAGGCTGTATTTTCTTGCTCTCGTAAGATAGTAGCATACCAAAACCGAAGAGACTTAACTGTGAAATTCATATTTTTTTTGCAGGTTCCAAGATGCTACTTTTTTTAAGTGTTTTAATCGGGCTGTATGAGTTGTTTGGCGAGGATTTTCTGCCAGATAGAAATGCTTGAGAGATGGCATTAACTCGGAGATTTGATGCAAACTTGGATGATAATGGGGTATTAAGTTAGAGAGAAAACCGAGTTCTTGCTTGAGCATTCGCCACCAAGATTGAGCAACCGCTTTCGAGGAAAATCCTACTATTGCTTGATAAAACTTAAAATCTGTACTGCTTTGATAACCAACCTGTTCTGATAGTTTGACTAAGGGGAGAATAGGACTGATTGAATTATTTTGAAGTTCTGGGTAATCATAACTAATGTTATTTTCTTAGGATTTCCAGTAAATCACGATAGGTTTTTGAGAGCGAAGCTCTAACCGGATAACTTCCCCAAACTGATAGTTATAGCTGTATATTTTGGAAGAGTTAAGTGTAGATTGAACAACAAGTGAACCGACTTGATAGCCCCATAAACCCACAGTTCGTTTTTTCTCCTCTAGATAGGATAAGAAAGTAATTTGCCATGCTACTTGTAAATCTTCGGATAAAAAATTTTCTGCTTGCAAGTATTGACTTTCGATGAAAGCTATTTTGAGAAGCGATTCAAGATCAGCTAATGAGTGTAGTTGTTCTAATAGATTCTGATCAGTATTGAGATCTAACCATAATTTCGCTAAAATTTTTAGTTTAGTCAAACTTAAATTTTTAGCAGCTTCAAGAACTTTTATTGAAGGCAAGTCAATGATACAAGCATAAGGAATTCCAGGGAAATCGTGATGGGGAAAGAGCCAAGATTCATTCGGATTGAATAAATGATACCCGGTCTCATCAATATCTTTTAGCCAGAATAAAGTTTGTGGAAGTTGAACTAACTCATCGGTTTCAGTAATGACTAAAGTTCGGTCTGGAATAATTAAAAATGTTTTTTGAGGAATAAATAAAGAAAGGGGTTGAATCTTTAAAGCCTGCAACATATCCCAGGAGTAGCAGAATTTTTCAGAAACTTGCTCAGAATTAGATTCCCACCAAGAAATTTGGATTGGATAATGGGAGTTAGAAATAATCCGTGAGACAACACCAAAGCATTTTCCATTAGTTACAAATGTTCCTTTGAGGAATGGCTCTGTTGCTTGATAAATTTTAACAGGTGCTAAAACGCGACTGACTCGAAAATTAGGAACGGATAGTTGAGGTTCTGAAGCTTTTGGCATTACTGAAAGTAAGTTAATCCAATCCTGCGTAATGGAGCTTGCATAAATCTCGCTTGAATTCAACATAAACATTGTCCAATTCAGTTAATATTAGAAGTATGAGCTAACCAGTTCATGAACATTTAGCGTAGTAATGTAGGGTGCGCTCAGTAATTCCAACTCCTCGAAAACTTGCCCATTTGTATTTACATTCTTCCGGTTGATATTTATGGCTTAATTGGCTCCATTCCTCCCAATCAGGAAGTA
>JBMDYE010000196.1:0-4504 GCA_048595135.1 Planktothrix sp.
TAAAGGAAGAATTAAGAATTAAGAATAGGAGTCAGGAGTCAGGAGAAGGCAGGAGACAGAGGGTAGGAGGCAGGAGGTAAAAGGTAAAAGGTAGAAGGTAGAAGAATTAAAAACTAATTACTGACTACTGACTACTGATTACTGATTACTGATTAATGATTACTGATTAATGATTACTGATTACTGATTACTGATTACTGATTACTGAAACACTGGTAAGAATTTTTTTATCGGCGGGTCATGGAGGATTTGAAAATGGTGTAAGAGATCCAGGTACCGTTGCAGGGGGGACAACGGAAGCCCAAGAAATGATTAGAATTCGGGATTTAGTGGTGTCGGAATTGCGATCGCGCTCTATTCCCGTTATTGTCGTTCCTGATGATCTCAGTCAAACCGCAACAATTGATTGGATTAATGCTCATTCTATCACGGGGGATATTGCCTTAGAATTGCAAGCGGGAGGTGCATCTAATCCTTCGATTCGAGGCATCACGTCTTATTATATCGCCGGAAATCAACACCGCAAAAAAGATGCGGAATTATTATTATTATCGCTATTGAGACAAGTTCCCCAATTTCCCAGTCGAGGCGCAAGACCGGATACGGAAACCGGGTTAGGAAGTTTAATTTTTACCCGTTGGATTGCGATTCCTTCTCTTTATATTGAATTAGGATATTTAACGAATCCGAGCGATCGCGCCTTACTCCAAACTCGTCGCAAAGATATTGCCAAAGGCATTGCTGATGGACTCGCGGCTTGGTTACAAAATGACTCAATTAATCCTGCACCTTCTCTCCCACCAGGGACAAGGGTTTATGGTTCAATTGGGATTAATATTAATGGTCGTCTTTATGGAGAAAAGGGAATTTTAGTGAATGGAAATACCTATATTCCCATTGATTTAGTCGATAAATTAGGACTCGATTTAGCTCAAATTTCCTTTAGAGTCAGAAGAATTCGCTATCGAAATATTGTTTATATTCGAGCGGTTGATCTCAAGAGTTTTGGAATATCAGTGGGTTGGGATAATCCGAATCGGAGTGTTGTATTGCGGACGGTAACTCGTCCTTTTAATCATCAAATTGATCAAATCATGGGAAATGGATTAGCAACAGAAGTTCAGCTAATTTTATTTATCAAAACTCAAAATGCAGAAGCGTTGAATACATTTCCTCAAATGCCTAATCTGTATCGAAAAGAAGCCACCCTTGAAGGGGTTAATTCTGATATTGCGTTTTGTCAAATGTGTTTAGAAACGAACTTTTTAGAATTTGGCGGAATTCTCAAACCCGAACAATATAATTTTGGCGGTTTAGGAACCGTTGATAGTGAAGTGGAAAGCGCTTCTTTTCCGAGTCCTGAAATTGGCGTCAGAGCGCATATTCAACATTTAAAAGCATATGCGAGTCTTGAACCTTTGGTTCAGGATGTTGTTGATCCGCGTTTTGAATTTGTGACGAGAGGAGTTGCACCTTATCTTCAACAATTAAGCAGCCGTTGGTCAGATGATCCTACCTATGGTGATCAAATTTTAGCGTTAGTGAGAAGATTATATGAACTATCGGGGTTATTATAGCAGAATATGGCTTGATTACCTAAAATTTGTAGGATAGAATTAGAGCGATCGCAAACCGAAAATCCAACAGATTCAATTAATTTTAAATTCCGCTCAACTTGATGCAATTGATCCGGGATGTTGGTGTAACACCTCAATTGATTTCCATTCTCAGTCAAAGGTGGGGGAAAGGTTAGCCATAGCGTCGAACGGTCAACATAGCATTAATCCGTGCTACTTCGGTATCAGCCACCACTAACGCGGATATCGAGAAGTTGGCGTGGATCAGGTCATCGGATTAGGGTTGCCGATCCAGAAAGTCGAGAAAATTAGCCGTCAATTCCGCCATGTGGGGAAGCATAGCTTCTGATGGGAGTGCTGTTAGTGTGCCTGCATTAATCTGAATAACTTGCACACTATTGTATCACTCTCCCACTTCGGGTAAATCTGGGCGATCGCAACGGGTGAAAACGTCCACAGCATACCCCAAATTGGCTAAATGTTTTGCCACTTGACCGATATAAACAAACGGCACGAGGTAGCGTTAAATCTAATCCTAACAGTAACAATGAAAAATCCTGCAATGAATTAAGATTGTTTTAATCATTGCAGGATATTTTTAATGCTTGAATTAAGGTTTTAGAGGATTAATCCGTTGCTTTTTTCAGCCTCAACAGGATTAATTATTAATCTTGGGTGTTAGACATTTCAGAGGGTTGGGTTTCGGTTTTTCCTGTTAAGCTCACTTTCACAACGCGATTAATGGCTTCAGGTGCTTTTGGAAGCGTAATCGTTAAAATTCCCTCTGAATATTCGGCGGTGACTTCAGCATGAGCAATGGGTTGAGGTAAGGGAATTAGACGACCAAACTGACCAAAAGCAAACTCACTGTACAGAATTTTTTTGTCTTCTGTTGACTCAGTTTTGTAAGTTTTGCCGGAAATGGCGATCGCTTTTTTCGTGGCTTGAATATCTAACGTTTCCCGCTCTAAATTGGGCAGCCAGACCCGGAGACGATAAGACTCTTTATTGTCTTCTAATTCAAGGGCTGGAGTCCATTGACAAGCAACTTTAGCATCCGCAAGTTCTGTAAAAACTTGATCAAATTGACGATTAATTCTGTTGAGTTCTTTCCAGGTGTTAGCGGTAAATATCATAGTTTTAGGATTCCTATTGATTCGGTGAATAGAGTTTTTTTAGCAGTAAGTTGTTTGCCTTACAGTTTCTATAATGCAATGAAATCTTAGGAGGATACAGGTTAGAAAACCGTACTAGATTGACAGAATTCCTCACCTTCAGAACTGAAAATTACTAGGAAGAAAACCGGATTAACTGGTTCGGTTTTCAACATAGGGATTAAAAAACCCAGTTTCGAGAGAGTTCCAGGATTTTTGGCTTGTCCCACAGACGAATGAACCCCACTATCGAATGGCTCTTATTAAGTCTGCCTTTTCTTCTCCGTATAATTTCGGTTGTTTTTTTTATTGATTTAAAAAAATCCCTTAAAAATACCGTTGACAAAAAAATTTAAATTTGTATTCAGTAATTTTTGGAAAATTTTGCATAAATTTGATGTTCGATGCTGATGTATTAATCAGGACACAAGAGAAACATCAAGCAGAAAGCTTTCTCCCTTCTCCTCTGTCCATTGAACCAATCAGTTTAAAAAGGAGCCCTCAGTTTATGCTGGATATCTTGTTATCCTCTCTGTTGAATTTAGCGGTGATTATTCCCCAAAATTCTGGAATCGTTAATGGCGGTTTTGAAGCTACTTTTATCACCGAGCCGATCATCAATCCCCTTTCTCCTGTTCTCAAGGATCAACATCCTTCAAACAACCCAAATGACCCCATTGTTCCCCCGAATTAAGGTCAGTTTCTTCTATTCTCCGTTTTGATGAACACGAGGTGAATTGACCTTCTCGACTTGACATTGCTAATTCTCTCAATTATTTTATTCTTATAAATGAGAAAAAATTAGCAGAGAGGGTCTCTTTCACTCAACTTCATCCGGCAAAGAACAAAGACTTTTAATTAAAAAAATGAAAACAGTCGATCTTTCTTAGAAAAGTTGTATTTTGATCCCTGTAACTCATGGCACTTAGCGCCGAATGAGTGACAAACAAAACTTGAAACCCTGTTCAATTGATTGATTGAATCAATTATTCCTAATCAGAAAATAAAGGCTAAATTCCATGGAAGCACTAATCATTCTTTCCACTATATTAGCAGGAGCCACCCTTTCTGCTAAACTTCATCCCCCCAAAAAACCGGCGCCACCACCACCAGAAAAATGGGACGAGGAATGGGAAATTAAATCCCACATTAAACATCGTCATCATAAATGTCATTAAACAAAAATCCCCCTAAAATAGGGGGATTAAAAGGATTATTTAGGGTTAAAAATCAGGATTATTTCAAACCTTGCAAACGCTGACGTGCCATCATGCGCCATCCGATTAATTCGGGTAAGCGCCAGTTGACGCCATTGGATTTGCGATCGCTTTCATCTTGTTCTAAAGCCGCTCTCCAGGTGATGATGGCTTGTTTGTCTTCCCCTTTCTCCTCCAACACTTGGGCTAACAAATAATAACTGGTAGCCTGATTATTCTTCAAATCAATCGATTGTTCTAAATGAGATTTAGCCCAATCAAAATGATTAATTAAGAAATACGCCCAACCCAAGTTTTTGTGCAGAGCCGCTTTTACCTCCCTATCCTTCGCTTGAGGAAGGGTTTTCTGCAATTTCTCAATGGCAGCTTCCAGTTTTCCGTCTAAAATTTCCAGACGAGCTAAATTATTAACCGCCGCATGGCTGGCTCGGTTCGTCTCAACCTCCATAATCGTTTGATAATGGTGTTGAGCATCTTCGTATTGGTCTAACTTTTCGTAAGTGGCTCCCAAATTATAATGGGCGGCAATTAAATCCGGTGCATAACGAACCGCTTG
>JBMDYE010000197.1:0-8801 GCA_048595135.1 Planktothrix sp.
GGCTGTGGGGGTAATTCATGAATTGCCCCGATTTTTTATAATTAGTTAGGATGGAGTTTAATGAATCAGTAAAAGTGAGGTAATCAGGATGATATTTCAAGAACTGATTGAGTCGATAGAGGCATTATCAATTGAGGAACAGGATTATTTATGGGAGTTGATTCGTAAGCGACGAATTGAACAGCGACGAGGGGAAATTGCAGCGAATGCTGAGGCGGTAAAATTGGCGTTTCGGGAAGGGAAAGCAAAGCAAGGAACAGTTGATGATCTCATGGCTGATTTATTAAAGGATGAGGATGAAACTTGTCTGGAGTAATGGGTTTAAGCGATCGCTTAAAAAGCTGATCAAGAAGAATCCGCAGTTAGAGAAAAAATTTATTGATGTTTTAAAAATTTTGGCTGATGATCCTTTTCATCCTTCTTTAAAGTCTCATAAATTAACCGGAAATTTGGATGGTTTGTGGGCTTGTTGGGTCGCTTATGATTGCCGTATTATTTTTGAATTTTCCAACGAGGAGTTGGTAGAAAGGGTTATTTTTTTAGTTGATATTGGAAGCCATGATGAGGTTTATTAAACTAATCAACCAGACTCCGATTAAACGGTTGGAGGATTTGACTTTCAAAAAACAACGGAGTTGGATCAAATTCTGATAATTGATCCTCGGTTAATGGATTTTGATGTTTATTGATAGATCTAAATGTGTCGATCATTGCAGAAATTTGCTTGATTTGTTCGGGAGTCAAATCAGTAATATCAAGAGTTTTTGTCATAGATATTCTCCAGATATCAGTATTTTTATCCTATTATAGATGGGCTTTTCCATAGTTAGAGTATTCTCTGATTAGGATTAACAGATTGGGTGAGGAGTGACCCTTTACTCCTCAATGGGCGGTAACTGGGGTAAGGGTTTTTGTGGAGAGTCGGGAAGCTGAGGAATAATAGCAGAACCTTCGGATTGATCAACGTCTAAATTGGGTAAAAGCGTACCCGATGTTGACGTTTGATTTTGAGCTTTGGTGAGTAAATCAACCGTATCCCCTAACGCCGTGGTGAGACTGCTGCGGGTTTGTTCATGGGCGATTTTTTCCTGTTCTAACGCTTGTCTGAGTTGATGAATTTGCTCATGGCTGCGATCGCGATCTAACATCACCTCAATTAATTTAGCTTTAATTTCATCTAAAGTTTTGAGTTGCTCAATTTCCTGACGAACTGCGACCCGCACCTGTAACTCATTGGGAATGGGGGGAGAAATTGATTTTATCCGGTCTAGTTCTCCCCGCAGTTGACCCACTTGTTCTAAATAGCGTTGCGCTTCTTGACGACGCTGTTGGGCTTCGGTATTGTAGCGTTCTCGCCAGCTATCCGCACTTTCCTGGGCGGTATTGCGATCGCGTTGAGCTTCCGCCAACTGTTGTTTGAGGCGTTTAATTTCCGCTAGCCACTGTCGAACATCTTGATTCATAGAACTCAGGTTCAGGTTAGAACTTTACATATTGTCGGATAAATTGCTTCAAATTTTTAAGATTCGGTTCCAAGGTACTGATCCATTTGGCACATTGGGAGAGATCTTGCTGTTTGGCGGCAGTTTCCAGTTGGGTTGCCACTTGAGTTAAGAGGGTTGCTCCCACATTAGCACTCGAACCTTTGAGACGGTGAGCTTGTTGAACAATCGTTGAAAAGTCCCGTTCTGCGATCGCTTGGTGAATCTTCACGAGATCCGTCTCCGTTCGTTCCATATACACCGCCAATAGCTTTTGCTCAAACTCCTTTTTCCCCCCTGATATCGCTTGCAGTCGTTTCAGATTTAACGGAGTCTCCTCCCGATTTCCCGTTTTTTCCTTCTGGTTTCCTTTGCTTGGATCAAGCGGTTTTTCGGTTAACGAGGGGCTTTCCGGCGCGGACTCAATCTTTTCAATCCGGTTTGCCCATTTGTGTAAAACCCCTTCTAACTCTTCAGGTTCTACGGGTTTGCTCAAATAATCATCCATCCCCGCCGCCAGACATTTTTCCCGGTCTTCAGGGAGAGCATGGGCCGTTAACGCAATAATAATCGTATGGCGGTTGCTGGTGATTTCTCGTTGTCGGAGTCGCTGAGTGGTTGCATACCCATCTAACAAGGGCATCTGACAATCCATAAACACAATATCATAATTTTTTCGACTTAACAGTTCTAACGCTTCTTCACCATTATTTGCTAAATCTGCTTCATACCCTAATAAATCCAATTGATTTAAAATCACCTGTTGATTAATCGGATGATCTTCTGCTAAGAGAATTTTTAAATCCGGTTTGAGTTGTATTCGTTTTGAGGCAGAATCCAATTTCGCAATCCGCCACTGTTGCTGAAGACTAGAGGAAATTTGATTTGCCATCGCTGTTAATAACGCATCAAATAAACGGGATGCTTTCACAGGTTTAATTAAATAAGTTGAAACCCCAGCTTCTAGCATTTTTTCTGCCAGATCCCGTTGATTCATCATCGTCATTAACACTAATTTAGTCTCCATTAAGCTAGGATCATGACGAATCACCTCAGCCACATTTGCTCCATTTTCTTGCAACAATTGCTGATCAAAAATCATGGCTTGGTAAGGTTTCCCTTGACTTGCTGCTTGCTGTAACAATCGCAGGGCGGATTCTCCATTGACCGCTTCTTCTAACTGCATTCCCCAGGATTCAGTCAGATAGCGCACGGCTTGGCGTACCGTTGCACTGCGGTCAGCCACTAATAATTTTAAATCCATTAAACTCGATGGAACTAATCGATCCGGTTCCGGTTTTCCTTTCACAAATCGAATCGTAAACCAGAAGGTTGATCCTTTTCCTAATTCACTTTCAACTTGAATTTCACCCCCCATTAAATGAACCAATTGTTTACAAATAGCTAACCCTAACCCTGTTCCCCCATAGATGCGAGTCATGGAAGCATCTAATTGAAAAAACGATTCAAATAATTTCTTTTGATCCTCTGAAGAAATCCCAATTCCCGTATCACTGACTTCAAATTTTAATACCGTTGTTTTTGCGGTACTGGATTCCTGATGAACCCGAATCACCACTTCTCCTTGGGCGGTAAATTTAATCGCATTTCCTAATAAATTTAATAACACTTGGCGCAGACGTCCTGGATCACCCCGTAACTGATGGGGAACATCTGGATCAACAATAACCGCTAGTTCTAATCCTTTTTCTTCCGCTTGCATAGCGACTAAATCAACAACGGTTTCTAAACAATGACCTAAATCAAAATCCAGATGTTCAAATTTCATTTCTCCCGCTTCCAGCTTGGAGAAATCCAGAATATCATTAATAATCGCTAATAAATGTTCTGCACTGCGAGAAATGGCTTGGACAAAATCCTGTTGTTTCGGGGTTAATTCAGTTCTTGCTAATAACCCAGCCATGCCCATCACGCCATTCATGGGGGTGCGGATTTCATGACTCATATTCGCTAAAAATTGCGACTTCAACCGAGCATTTTCTAACGCCGCTTCTCTGGCTTCAACTAACTCATCAATGCGATCGGCTGCAATCACCACACCGCCAATTTGTTCATTCGGTTCGTACCAAGGATGAATTGCCCAACGAATAATACTTTTTCTGCCATTGGGGTCATAAATCGTATCTTCGGGATTAGAAATAATTTCTCCTTGTAACACCCGATCAAATGTAGTTGCCCAAGCTTTTGGCATTTGTGGAAATACTTGATCACAGCGCTGTCCCAGGAGGGGAGCTTGGTGTTTTAATCCCACTAAACCAAAATCCGATAACCATTTATCACTGTAGGCAATATAACGCATTTCTCGATCAAACATTGCCATCGCAACCGGAGCATGGGTAATAATTTGTCGCAATTGTTGACGTTCTCGTTCAATGGAAGCTTCCGTTTGTTTTCGTTCCGTAATATCTCGACCTGTCCCATACATTAATCCTTCACTGGAAACCCGTACACAACTCCAAGCAATCCATTTATAAGAACCATTTTTACAGCGAAATCGAGTTTCAAAGGTTGAAACCATTGCTTCTTCCAAAGTCGGGTCATCCAGTACCTGTTCTACGGTGCTTAAATCATCGGGATGAATTAAAGAACGAAAGCAGAATTCATGTAATTTTTCCAGGGGAAAACCGAGAATTTTTTCCGCCGAGGGACTGACTCGTTTAAATTGTCCTTCTCGGTTGGTAATCACCAACATATCAACGGATAAATCAAAAAAGCGATCGCGTTCTAATTCTGCTTCTTTGCGATTGGTAATCGCTTCAATCACAACAATTCCATATCGTTTGTTATCCCCATTCAAATAGGGAGATTGATCTAACCAAGATCCTAAAGAAACGGTTAAATTAATCCAAACGACTGAACCATCTTTACAAATGTAGCGTTTTTCAGAAGAATAGCTAGGAATATGTTGAGTAATCAGTTTATGATAATTAGCTAAATCCAAATCAATATCATCAGGATGGGTTAGATCATGCAATCTCATTTTCAGTAGTTCTTCACGGGAATATCCTAAAATTTCACATAATTTTTGATTGACTTTTAGCCATTTTCCAGACAGGGAAATTTGACCCATTCCCACAGCAACTTGTTCAAAGGTGTCCCGAAATAAACGTTCTTGGGCGCGAGTTCGATTAATTTGTAAGGCTAGATTTCGATCCAATTCCTGCATTAATAAAATGGCAACGACAGAACCGGTTATCCCTAATCCGGTGATCACAAATATCGATAACCAAGTTAACTTGGTTCGTTCCGATAAAAGGTTCTGCCGTTTAGTGAGCAGTCGTTCTTCTTCTCGAATAAATTGTTGAATCTCTTCACGGGTTACTTTCATTTGTTCCCCCGTTTCGATTAAGAGATTTTGTAATAGGGTGGCTTGTTTGGGTTGGAGATTTTGGGATTGTAACGTATCTAAGTAGAGTTGTAATAAATTCTGAGATTTATTAACGGCAATTTCAATATCTTTTAATTTTTGGGCTTGATTCGGATTATCCTTAACTAACGGGGCTAATTTTCCTAAAGATTCGGGTAATATTATAATAGATTCATTATAGGAACTTAAAAAGCCCGGTTGACGGGTTAACGCGTAGTTTTTAACTCCAACTTCAGCATTAGCAACTTGATTGAGTAACTGTTCAGCTTGTTGACGAACTTCATAAGTATGACGCACTAACTTAACAGCGTTTTGCGCTTGGGATTGAAACCAAGCAAAAATAATCAGGCCAATTAGTAGACTAGAGATGGGAATTCCAGCAATGACACTGGCACGATTACGTTGGAGAACCCTTAACCAGTCTGGTAAAGTATTGGTAAAATCTGTATTCATACTGAAACCTATTCTAAAGCGTCTTGTTCAACACCCATTGTTGAATCCGTTATTTATTCCCAAGTTAAAGGGTTCCAATCTATCCTTGCAGGCTTCTTACCTTTTCCCTGTCTGGTGCTTTGCTTCTTGGTGAGTCACAACAGTCCCACGAACACAATTAAAAATCGTAACTGTTTCTTGAATTTATCGGATATTCTTGAGTTTAGCAAGCCAAACTCGACCTTGAGACGTTCAACTGTCCTCAGATTGTTCAAGCTGTTTTTGACTATAATTATCCAGAATCAAGACTCGCGCATAATTTAAACCACTCACCCCAGGAAGTGGATCAACGATTCCAAATTCAATTTTAGAGTCAATCCACCCTTCTCGGTGTAAATAGCGTAAATATTGTTCATATTCTTGCCATTCCTCATCGGTGGAATAGACAATTGTGAGCATTCCCGGCTGAGTAATCCGAGCTTTCGTATCTTTATCAATGCCTTTATCAATCCGTTTTTTCACAATTTCATAGCGAATATCACGACTCCCCCGAACGGAAAAAATGCCTTCCGTATTTTCATCATGGAAAATATCAATGGGGCTTTGTTGCACTAAGATTAAATGGGCTAAATCTAAAGTAATTTTAGATTCGGCTTTCAGGCGAAAAACAGTGCGCGCACAGTCACATATTGCCCGCAATTGTTCATAACGTAAACTGCGTAAATGGAAGAAACTAAACCGGGAATCAATGGATTTCCCCGCATAGATCATGTGATCGGCTCCATCACTAAATTCCATATCAAAATAATGGGGAAGAATGGCTTGCATTCGGTCTTGCCATTGATTCCAGGTGGTTTGTAAATTTAGGGTAATTTGATTTAACATTTCATCGTATTGCGATCGCGCCTCATACACACATCCATGTTCATTATTACAAGCTTCTTGATAGATTTTTAAAGCTTCTTGAACCTGGGGTTCACATTGACAAAAGTAATCAAAATAAATCTCCAAATGTTTCTTTAAATAATCCGTTGCACTGACTTCTACTTCGACTGTAATCTGATCTAACTGAGCAATATAATCTTGTAAATCTAGTTTTAATTGTTCTCCTAAAGCGGAATTTTGAGTGTCACACAACGCCTCAACAATGGTTAATCCTAATCTAAATTGTTCTAATAAATCCGCTTGAATCGCGCGATTTCGTTCAGAAGATGAACCCCGAATATCAGAAATTCCATATAACGGATAAACCGTTTCAAAAATAATCGTTTCTGGGGGAAGTCCCCAACTGCGGCGTTCGGCTTCTTGTAAAAATCGCCATTCTACAGAGGGATGAATATTGCGTAAATTGGTAAATTGTTGTTGAAAAGAATGACAAAACGCTGTAATAAAAGCTGGGATTAATTCATAGGCATTTTTAATATCGGTTAAGCTAAAATGATTCGGGCGATCGCTGGTTAAACCCACCACCCCTAAAACCTGCTGCGATCCTTTTAAATTTGCCGATTGAATCACTAACGGAATTAATAATAAAGATCGGATATTTTGTTTTCTTAGATACCGTTCACAGTCCGTTATATTAGCTTGGCGCAGATCAGAAACATGAATCACTTGATTCACTTTAATCGCTTGTAAAAAAGGAGATTCATTTAATTGATCCAGCGCATAAATTAACGGTTTTTCCGGTTGGGGATTTAAACTTAAAGAAAGGCTCGCTTCTTGCCCTTTAATTCTTAAAATTAAACAGGTTTCGGTTCTAAACAGCGATCGCATTTTTTGTTCAACCTGCTCCCAACGCTCCGATTGTAAAATTAAATCTCGGCTAATTAACCGTTGGGTTAACCGTCGCATTTGTTCGGGTTCTGTAATTTCCAACCCTTCTAATAATAAAACCCCGTCAATTTGATAATTCTCTAAAGTTAATTGATCAGCCAATCGCTTTAAATTCTGCGGTTGGGCTAACCAAGCGTCTCGTTCAGAAACGGGCATTAATTTCAGCTTAAACTCAGCAAATTCATCGGGTTTAGAATCCCATCGTTTAATTTGTAATAAATCCGAATTTAACCAAAAGCGAATAAACCGTTGTTCTGAGGGTTGAGGCGAATTTAAAATCCCGATCACAGATTGCTGATGGAGTTGCAAGGATTGGAGATTAATTTGATCGTATGCTTCTAAAACCGCTTGCAATACATGGTAACGATACAGTTGTTCTAAACTCATCCCATCCCAGTCTTGAAACAGTTCGGTAACAGAAATATTGAATCCGGTAAAAATTCCATCCTTAATTTTACGAGCTTGAGACGCAGAGTTGGGAGGGTTAGAGAATAACGGTTCAGACCCCAATAATGGCGTATCCACCCCAGCTATTTTACAAAACGATTCATTGCCATACCGTAACATCAACGTCTGCGGTTCAATCACGGCCATTAAAACGTGACTACAGCGCTGCAAATGAAATAATTGTTCAAGGCTTTGTTTCCAGTTTTGGGAAGGTTCGAGTTCAGTCACGGAAGTAGAAGAAACACAGGTTAAAATAGAACGTAAAGCATCTTGTTCCTGATGCACTGTTAAAGATTCATTCTGATCAGAAGAGTCGCCCGTTGTAGATAATTTTCGATGAGAAGAAACCGACTTAGAAATCGCCATAATCAGTTATCAGTTATCAGTTATCAGTGATCAGTCATCAGTCATCAGTAATTAGAAAAGCATTTTCCCCTTGTCCCCTTGTCCCCTTGTCCCCTTGTCCCCTTGTCCCTCCTGCTTCCTGCCTTCTGATCTTCAGGATAACAAGGATAAAGGGGGTGAGTATGGGAAGATTCAATCTGATGGGGGGGAAATTCTCGATTAATCAATGGAAAAATCAAGACTGACTCGGTAGGATCATGAGATAGTAGTATGTTTTGAGACTCACACCCTCACAGGGAGAACATTTCATGGATCTGGTTGGACTCCAGAATGGATTAGATAACATTTCCTTTGCCCTTCTGTTTATCACAATGCTGGTGTATTGGGTGAGTGCCGCCTTTCCCCAACTTCCAGTTTTACCCGCTTTGGGAACCGCAGGAATGGCGATTGCTAACCTTTGTATCGCCGCCTTACTGGGGGCTAGATGGATAGAGGCGGGTTACTTTCCGATTAGTAATCTTTACGAATCTTTATTTTTCCTCACCTGGGGATTGACCACCATTCATTTGATTGCAGAACAAATGAGCCGCAGTCGCTTAGTCGGAGTCGTAACTGCTCCAGTAGCGATGGGAATTACAGCATTTGCGGCGTTGAAATTACCTTCTCAAATGCGAGTCGCTGAACCGTTAGTTCCGGCGCTCAAATCGAACTGGTTAATGATGCACGTCAGTGTCATGATGTTAAGTTACGCGACGTTAATGGTGGGTTCATTATTAGCGATCGCATTTTTAATCCTAACCAGAGGACAAGAGGTTGAACTGAGTGGAAGTTCCCTCGGAACTCGCATTTCCCGCAATCATCACCAAACCCCTCGT
>JBMDYE010000198.1:0-4710 GCA_048595135.1 Planktothrix sp.
GATTGAATTTGAGCCGGAGATGTTGTAATCTTTAACGTTGTACCATCCGGTTCAATTTTCCAATTGGCAATTTGAGCCAGTGGAGCTACATTCAAGTAACGATAAGGACTACCGTATTGAGTCGATAAAATCAGAGATTGAGACTCAATTGAAGAGAACCATTGAATCGGTTGTTGGGTACTATTTTCCGTATCTAATAGATTAACTCCCAACAATTGCATTAATCCCAAATCGCTGATCCCCGTCTGAACCGGATTCTGATCCCCTGCCCCTTGCCACTGACGCCAAGCAACAGGCAACGAATCCCCATTAAACTGAACGGTTGACCCCTGTTGAAGTAAACGAGGAGATGGGGTTAAAGTATAAGCGGGTAAAGATGCCGAATTGAGCGCGATGGCGCTTAACAGTAAAGCAACAATTTCCTTGTTACCCCAACACCAACGGTTCAAACTGGTTATAAATTTGTCAGCAGATCTCAATTTTTGCTACCACCGTTCAACTTGATTAAGTGTATCCTAGTCACTACACCTAAATTTGGGCTAAAATTTTAAACCTAATCTAAAGCTCTAAGCGTTCTAGGTTACATCGAATCAATAAACATACAAAGCATTTCTAGTTAGGCGTAGAGATGCAAGTATAGAAGCGTTTCTCCGTTCAGCCGTTAGCAGAACACTAAACGCTAATCGCTGAGATCTTCTGTTGAGTCACCTGTCGGGAGGACTTTCCCCTATAGAAATGCGTTGCTCACCCGTTTCTAGATTCCGTAAGGATGGGGAAAAAATAGATAGGTGCGCTCATATCGATACGCGGATGCCGACAAGCGGCGACATTGGCATCGCTCATTGGCTTGCATCCCCGACAAAGACATTTTTGTGTAAATAGCAATCAAGACATGGATAACACGAGTTTCAATCACAATCTACAACAGGAATCTATTGGAAGTCTCGGCTACCCCTACGCAGGTCAACCCTGGTTAGTGGAAGAACGGGATGCTTGCGGGGTGGGCTTTATTGCTGATCCGGCTGGGGGCGCTCGCCATGACATTATTGAAATGGCATTACCCGCCTTAACCTGTTTAGAACATCGGGGGGGATGTAGTGCCGACCAAGACACGGGAGACGGCGCAGGAATTATGACGGCGATTCCCTGGGAATTGTTCGCCCCTTGGTTGGCAGAAAAAGGAATTAATCTATCCTCTACTGACGAATTAAAATACGGGGTAGGCATGGTATTCCTGCCCCAAAACCCTGAAGACGTACCCAAAGCCAAAGAGATTATTGAGCTCAGACTCAAGGAAGAACAATTCGTGGTGGTCGGTTGGCGAAACGTCCCGGTTAACTCAGAAGTGCTGGGAATTCAAGCGAAAGAAAACCAACCCACCATTGAACAGGTGATTGTTTATTCCAGCGAAGGGTTTACCGGAGATGAATTAGAACGGCATTTATTTTTAGCCCGACGTTCGATTGGGGTCGCCCTAGAAAAAAGCGGATTTGTTTGGGGTCATAATATTTATATTTGTTCCTTCTCCTGCCGCACCATTGTCTATAAAGGAATGCTGCGGTCGGAAGTGGTGGGACAGTTTTATTTAGATTTAACTAATCCTGCTTATAAAAGTAATTTTGCGGTGTACCATCGCCGCTTCAGTACCAATACCTTACCCCGCTGGCCCCTGGCTCAACCAATGCGACTGCTGGGACATAACGGGGAAATTAACACCCTCCTGGGTAATATTAACTGGATGCGGGCAAGGGAAGGGGTTTTATCCCATCAAGTTTGGGCTGATCGCTTAAAAACCTTAATTCCCTTTGTCGATCAAAATAATAGTGACTCCGCCAACTTAGATAACGTGCTGGAATTGTTAGTGCGGACGGGACGCTGCCCCCTGGAAGCGTTGATGATTATGGTTCCCGAAGCTTATCAAAACCAACCCAACTTAAAAGATCTGCCGGAAATTACGGATTTCTATGAATATTACAGTGGCATCCAAGAACCTTGGGATGGCCCGGCGTTACTGGTGTTTAGCGATGGTCAACAAATTGGGGCTTGCTTAGACCGTAATGGTTTACGTCCTGCCCGTTATGTTATTACCAAAGATGGGTTAGTGATTGTCGCCTCAGAAGCTGGGGTCGTTTCTCTTCCCGAAGACCAAATTCAGGAAAAAGGCCGTTTAGGGCCAGGACAAATGATCGCGGTGGATCTAGAAACCCATTCGATCCTGAAAAACTGGGAATTAAAAGAACGAGTCGCCCACGAACACCCCTACGGCGCGTGGTTAAAACAATATCGGACGGATCTCGAACCCCAAGCCTTTGCCGCAGCCAAACAACTCGAAGAAAAAACCCTACTGCAACAACAGGTTGCCTTTGGGTACGGGTCGGAAGATATGGATATCCAAATTTCCGATATGGCAAGTTTGGGCAAAGAAGCCACCTTCTGTATGGGAGATGATATTCCCTTAGCGGTGCTGTCGGAAAAACCCCATTTACTCTATGACTACTTTAAACAACGCTTTGCCCAGGTAACAAACCCGCCCATTGATCCGTTGCGAGAACGGGTGGTGATGTCCTTGTGTATGCGCTTAGGGAAACGGGGCAATTTACTCGACCTGAAACCAGAGGATGCGCGGTTACTGAAAATTCAGTCTCCGGTTCTGAATGAAGCAGAACTCGAAGCCGTGAAACAGTCGGATTTTGCCACAACGACGTTATCAACACTGTATCCGGTGGAGTCCGGGCCGAATGGACTCGCGATCGCTGTAGAACGGTTATGTCAAAAAGCGTCAGAAGCGGTTGATCAAGGTAAAGAAATTCTGATTTTGTCTGATCGCGATTTAACCGCCGACCAAACTTATATTCCGCCGATGTTGGCAGTGGGAGCCGTTCACCACTATTTAATTAAAGCGGGTAAACGGTTAAGTGCGTCGATTGTGGTGGAAACCGGACAATGTTTAAGCACCCACCATTTCGCCTGTTTAATTGGCTATGGAGCCTCGGCGGTTTGTCCTTATTTAGCCTTAGAAAGTGTCCGTCAATGGTGGCATCTGCCCGCCACCCAAAAGGGCATGGAAAATGGCAAATATGAAGCAATTTCCCTTGAAAAAGCACAACAAAATTATCGTAAAGCCGTAGAAGATGGGTTATTAAAAATCCTATCTAAAATGGGAATTTCCCTGTTGTCTTCCTATCACGGCGCGCAGATTTTTGAAGCGATCGGGATTGGGGCTGATTTATTAGAATTAGGATTCCGAGGCACAACATCTCGGATCGGTGGTTTAACCGTAGCGGAGTTGAGCCAGGAGGTGTATCAATTCCATGTTAAGGCGTTCCCCTTAGAAGCGAAGAAATTAGAGAATTTCGGCTTTGTCAACTTTATGAAGCGGGGAGAATACCACCTCAATAACCCGGAAATGACCAGACTGCTGCATAAGGCGGTGCGGAGTAACGGAGGCGAGGGATTTGACCTCTATGAGATGTATCGTCAATACATGGAAAATCGCCCGGTGACATCGTTACGGGATTTATTAGAGTTTAAGAGCGATCGCTCCCCCATTCCCTTAGATCAAGTACAACCGATTGAAGAAATTGTGAAACGGTTTACAACGGGGGGAATGTCCTTGGGGGCGTTATCACCGGAAGCCCATGAGGTATTAGCGATCGCCATGAACCGTTTAGGCGGTAAATCCAACTCTGGGGAAGGAGGCGAAGATCCAGCCCGGTTCAAAGTCTTTAACGATGTTGAGGAAAACGGCGTTTCCATCAGCCGTCCCTATCTGAACGGGTTACGGAATGGGGATAGTGCCAGTTCTGCCATTAAACAGGTCGCTTCTGGACGATTTGGGGTGACGCCGGAATATTTAATGAATGCCCAATCCATTGAGATTAAGATTGCTCAAGGGGCAAAACCTGGGGAAGGAGGACAACTCCCTGGCAAAAAAGTCAGTCCCTATATTGCCATGTTGCGCCGTTCTAAACCGGGAGTCACCTTAATTTCCCCGCCTCCGCACCATGATATTTACTCGATTGAGGACTTATCGCAGTTAATTTTTGATTTACACCAAATTAACCCGAAGGCGACGGTTTCCGTGAAATTAGTTGCGGAAATTGGGATCGGAACCATTGCCGCAGGTGTGGCAAAAGCGAATGCGGATTATATCCAAATTTCCGGTCATGACGGGGGAACAGGCGCCTCTCCCTTGTCTTCGATTAAACACGCCGGAAGCCCTTGGGAATTAGGATTAACGGAAGTTCATCGGGTGTTGATGGGAAATAAACTTCGGGGTCGTGTCCGGTTACGGGTTGATGGTGGTTTGAAAACCGGATGGGATGTGATCATGGGGGCGTTGATGGGGGCTGAGGAGTTCGGCTTCGGAACCATCGCCATGATTGCAGAAGGCTGTATTATGGCGCGGATCTGCCATACCAATAATTGTCCTGTGGGAGTCACCTCTCAACAGGAACAACTGCGGAAACGCTTCCCTGGAACACCGGAACACGTCGTTAATTTCTTCTATTTTGTGGCTGAAGAAGTGCGCCATATCCTAGCCCGGTTAGGTTATACCAAACTGGAGGATATTATGGGGCGTTCTGACCTCCTGAAACAACGGGAAACAACCCTGACCAAAACCCAAGGGTTGAATCTGGAAATGTTGACTCAACCTCCGGTCAGCACCGAACGGGACTGGTTACAGCATGAACCGATCCACAGTAACGG
>JBMDYE010000199.1:0-6559 GCA_048595135.1 Planktothrix sp.
TACTTGCACACTCCCCAGCAGATTATCAATATCAATCGTTTAGCCGTTCAAAGCGGAACACTCAATCTCAATAATCAAGAACAACTGCGCCAACAACTATGGCAGCAGATGATCCTCAACCCATCCCTTCCTGCCAATGGATTTCGGAACGAAGCGGGGATTGGGATTGGCTATAAACGGATCATTTCAGAAGATGTTAGGAAAAAGGCTGAAAAACTGTCTGGCAAAATGATTCCCTTGGGTACAGTTCTATTTGTGGAAACCCAACAAAATCAGCAGCGATATTTTTGGATTGATTCCCAAGGTAAACCCGGTCAATTGGTTTATCAGCATAACTTTCAAACCAGCCCCTGGTACCATCTTGCTAAGAATCTGGGCAAACAAGGCTGGCTACCCATTTCTCTAGCTCAAATTCTGCCGATATTACAAACCCAAGCAGTGGCTCCGGTCTATGATCCGGCGGGAAAATTGCAAGGGTTCTTCACGGTTGCCTATGTGGTGTCTGAGATCAGCTTGTTTCTTATTAATGACCATCAGTTCTCCCCCACCGGACAAATCTTTATCATTGAAGTTGGGGGAGAACTGGTGGCAACCTCCTTTCTGACAGAAGCATCGGGACTGACGCTGATGAATGGGAAACCTGCCCGTTTATCAGCCCTGAACAGCCAGGATCAGCGAACACGGGAGATAACGCGACAGCTAATCGAGCAATTTGGTAATTTGGATCAGATCAAAACCCCTCAACAACTAAGGTTAAAGGTGGCGGGTCAACGGTTATTTGTGCAGATCACACCCTACCAGAACCAAGAGGGTTTGCACTGGCAGGTCATAACCGTAATCCCAGAGTCGGATTTTATGGGGGAAATCAACGAAAATATCTACAGGACAGCGGGCTTGTGTTTGTTGACCTTGGGAGCGGCGATCGGATCAGGGGTGGGGATTGCCCATCGATGTACAATCCCGATTCGTCGCTTAAATCAAGCAAGCCTTCAATTAGCAGCGGGAAATTTAGCCCAACGATTGCCCACTGATAGCTTGATTGTGGAAGTCAAAGTCTTAGCCGAGTCGTTTAATCGCATGGCGTTGCAGTTACAACAATCCTTTGATCAACTTCAGAACACCTTAGAAGAATCAGAAGAAAAATTTACAACGGTTTTTAGAACGAGTCCTGATGCGATCGCCATTGCCAGTTGGACAGAAGGACGGTTTCTAGAGGTGAATAACCGGATGATCGAGTTCTATGGCTACTCCCGTGTAGAAATGATTGGGCGAACGGCATTAGAACTGGGTTTATGGGTGAATCTAGAGGAACGACAGCAGTTTAGACAGTTGTTAGAAACCCAGGGTTTCACGTCTAACCAGGAAGTTAGGACTCGCACCCAATCTGGGGAGATTAAAATTATTCTCCTGTCCGCAGAAGTCTGCAACCTGCAAGGAGAGGATACCTTAATTTTAGTGATCCGGGATATTACGGAGCGCAAACAAACTCAAGAAGCGTTACGCCAAAATGAAGCAAGATTCCGACAATTAGCCGCTGCTTCCCCTGGCGTAATTTATACGGTCGTTGAATATCCTAGTGGCCCGGCTCGATATGAATATTTAAGTCCTGCCTTTGAGGAGATTCATGAAATTCCTGTGGCAGATGTTCTCCAAGATGCCAGCCTTGCGTTTAACCAAATTCATCCTGATGATCTCAACGGTTATCAACAAGCGGTTAAAGACTGTATCGAAACTGGGAAACCGTTCCAGTATGAATGGCGAATTATTACCCCGAATGGGAAAATCAAATGGTTAAGAGCGAGTTCTCGCTTTGAACACCGGGAAACGGGGGAAATTGCTTGGCATGGCGTTGTTATCGATATTACCCAACGCAAACAAACCGAAGCACAACTGAGCAAAATGGAACGATGGCTACAACAATACAGCCGTCAATCCCCTAGTTCTATTTATACATTGGTGCTGGAACCCGATGGATGGTTTTGGTTCGAGTACATGAGTTCCGCCGTCGAAACGATTCATGAAGTTCCCCTGGTACAAGCGCTCTTAAATGCGGATGTGGTACTCAACCAAATCCACCCGGATGATCAAGCGGGTTATGAAGCGGCGCTCACTCGTAGTGCTGAAACGTTGGAGTTGTTCTCCCACGAGTGGCGAATTATTACCTCATCTGGCCAGGTTAAATGGTTACGGGCTAAGTCCCAACCGGAACGACGCAGGAATGGGGCGATTGCATGGCATGGGGTGGTTGAGGATATTAGCGATCGCAAACAACTTGAATTCGCGCTACAACGCTCTGAGACGAATATTAAGAATATTTTGAATAGTACGGTGGCTGCCATTGCCAGTATGCGGGTGTTTAAAGATAATACTTGGAAAATTGATCACGTTTCTGCGGGCTGTGAACGAATGACGGGTTATACCGCAGAAGAATTAGTGGCGGATAATCATCTTTGGGTTAACCGAATTGAGCCGGAAGATTGGTTGCCACTTGTTCCTCAAATCTTTACTAATATTTTTGCAGAAAAAACTGATTCCTATGAATATCGGTTTTATCACAAAGATGGCAGTGTGCTGTGGATCTCGCAAACCAATAATTCCAGTTGGGATGAAACCCAACAGTGCTGGATTGTGACTGCTATTTCAGTTAATATTACTGATCGCAAACAGGCAGAAATGGCTTTAGCGGCGAAAACCGAGGAGTTGGATCGATTTTTCTCAACGGCGCTAGATCTGCTTTGTATTGCGGATATTGATGGTTATTTTCATCGCCTGAATCAGCAGTGGGAAAAAGCTCTCGGCTACAGTCTTGAAGAATTGCAGGGGAGCCGGTTCCTAGAGTATGTTCATCCTGATGATTTAGACAGTACCTTAAATGCGATCAAAAATTTAGCAGAACAAAAAAACATTCTCAATTTTGTGAATCGCTATCGTTGTAAAAATGGTACTTATCGGTGGATTGAATGGCGTTCTTTGCCTGTGGGCCATTTAATTTATGCAGCCGCTAGAGACATTACCGATCGCACACAAGTAGAAATGGCTTTAAAACAAAGCGAAACTCGCTTTCTGGAAATTTCTGAATCCTCCCCCGCTAATATTTATATCATCGTGAGACGGGTCGATGGTTCTTGGTACTTTGAACATCTTAGTCGGGCGATTGAAGTGATCCATGAAATCCCCGTTGAGGAGGTGCTGAATAATGCAAATATCCTATTGGAGCGGATTCACCCTGACGATCAAGCGGGTTATAACGCAGCAGTTCAACGCAGTCTGGAAACCCTGCAACCGTTTCAATTTGAGTGGCGGATCATCACCCCATCAGGGAAAATCAAATGGCTCCAGGGTAGCTCACGCCCGAAGCTCCGAGAAAATGGGGATATTGCTTGGTATGGGGTGGTGATTGACATTACCGCTCGCAAACAGGTGGAACTGGCTTTACATCAGAGTGAGGAAAAATTTAAAGGCGCCTTTGATACGATTACGACGGGAATGGCGTTGATCTCCCTGGCGGGAGGTTTTCAAGAAGTGAACAAAACCTTATGCCAAATGCTGGGGTATTCTGAAGAAGAACTGCTCGCCCTGCGTCTGGAAGATATTATTGATCCGCTTGATCATCATCTGGGTTTGCCCCTAGCGGAGAAAATGATGAGGGGTGAAATCCAAGGGTTTCAGATCGAAAAACGATTTCTACATCAAGATGGACACCGGATTTGGGGGCTGTTCAATATTGCCTTAGTGCGGGATAGGGATGATCGGCTTCTTTATCTGATTGCTCAAATTACCGATATTAGCGATCGCAAACAGGCAGAATTAGAACTGCAACGCCAGAAAGATTTGCGGGAATCGATTTACAATGAAGCCACCGATGCCCTATTCATCGTTGATCCAAACACCCTGTTGATTGTGGATTGTAACTACAGGGCTGTACAACTGTTTGAAGTGGACGATAAAGCGGAACTGATTGGCCTTGAAGGTCACACCCTACAACGGCGTCCCTTCACCCCAGATGAATTTGATGAAATTGTTGCCCAGATGCAAGAAAAAGGGTTCTGGAGTCAAGAAGTTGAATACATCACCCGGAAAGGAAAGTTTTTTTGGGGGAATCTGGCTGCAAAACCGGTGCAAATTGCCAATGAATCCATTAATTTAGTCCGCGTTACCGATATTACCAACCACAAACAGGCGGAATTAGAACTGCAACGGGCGAAAGAAGCCGCTGAAGCTGCCAACCGAGCCAAAAGTGTGTTTCTAGCTAATATGAGCCATGAGCTTCGCACTCCTCTGAATGTGATTCTCGGCTTTACTCAACTGATGAATCGTAGCAGAACTTTAAGTCCAGATTATCAAAACTATGTCAAAATCATGCACAGCAATGGGAATTATTTGCTGAAGCTGATTAATGAAATTCTGGAACTTTCTAAGATAGAGGCTGGAAAATTAACGGTGAAAAATCAGGCGATTGATATCTTTGCACTGCTGGACTTGTTGCAAACGACCTTTAGTGAGCGGGTGAAGAGTAAAAAACTAGAGATGAACTTGGATATTTTACCGTCCGTACCTCAATATATTGTGACGGATGCTCAAAAGTTGCAGCAGGTGTTAATTAATTTAATTGGCAATGCGATTAAGTTTACGGAAGTTGGACGGATAACGTTGCGGGTGAGTTTGGAGAACTTGCGGCAAGATACTTCGCTGTTAGCGTTGCGGTTTGAGGTGGAAGACACGGGGGTTGGCATTGCTCCAGAGGATGTAAACGAGATTTTTGAAGCCTTTGTTCAAGCTTCAAACTCCCAGCAGGCGGATGTTGGCACCGGACTAGGACTTTCTATTAGTCGCAAGTTGGTAGAGTTGATGGGGGGAGACATGACGGTGAGTAGCCAGTTAGGAATGGGGAGTATTTTTGGGTTTACCATTCCCGTTGAAAGAGCGACAGCCACCAGTCTTCAACCTCAGCAACCGAAGCGAGAGGTAATCGGACTGGCCCCACATCAGCCGTCTTACCGGATTTTGGTGGTGGATGATCGCTTAGAAAATCGTTTGTTGTTAGTGAAGTTATTAGAACAAGTGGGACTAGAGGTACAACAAGCGGCTTCTGGTGAAGAGGCGGTTTTGCTTTGGCAACAATGGCATCCCCATCTGATTTGGATGGATCTGCGAATGCCGAGGTTAGATGGTTATGAAGCGACGCGACTCATTCGAGCCGAAGAATTAAAGCGTCAGGACGGAAAGCCTGATCAGTCTACGATTATTATCGCTTTAACGGCTCAAGCATCCGTCAGCGATGGGCTTCACCCCGCCGAAGGTTATCGCGCTCAAGCCTTAACCGCAGGGTGTAATGATTATGTGAGTAAACCGTTTAAGGCGGAGACGTTGTTTAATAAAATGAAGGAGCATCTGGGAATCCAGTTTACCTATGCCGAAGACAAGCCGATGTTAGCGGATGTTCAAACTGTAGCGGTTGAAGATCATTTAACCCTTGAACATTTGGCGGTGATGCCGAATGATTGGGTCATTAAACTTTATCAAGTCACTAGAACCTGTGAACAGCAAGCGGTTCAAGAGTTAATTCAACAAATTCCCCCTGAACATTCATTTCTAGCTCGGAGTTTAACACAACTCAATCAAGATTTTGACTTTGAAAAGATTATGCAGTTAACACAAACCTATTTTGATCCGCAGTCATATTAAATTCGGCATTGTCTCATTCTTTCCGGTTAATATTTCTCGCGCTGCAACGGCTATTAGTTTTTCCCGATGCGATCGCTTTTCCTGATCAGATTTTGAATCGATAAGGAATCTGATCACAAGTATAATCTGATTGGGAATTAAAAATGGACACAACAGGACTCGAACCTGTGACCCCTACCATGTCAAGGTAGTGCTCTAACCAACTGAGCTATGCGTCCGACAACTTCTTAATGTAGCACAAGGTTTTAGAAGATGCAAGGGTTTTCCCAAAATTTTTTTAAATTGAAATTGCGATCGCCGAAAACCGTTAAATCGTTAAGGGTTTAGTCGTTGAGTCTTTTTAACAAATCATTTAAAATAGCTATAGTCTTGATTATCCTAATTTATCAATGGGAGGCAACATGAAGGTTGCTCAACTATCCGGTCTGGGAATTGCTTGTTTCTGTTTAGCATTCAGCCAACCTGTGAAAGCGGAAATGTTAACGTTAGGGACGGCTTCTGGGGGTCAACAAATTAGACTGGATAGCAATTCTATCCAACGCAACGGAAATACAGGGAGTTGGTGGTCAGGGTTTACTTATTATTTAGGCAATGAACGCCTTGAAGCAAGCGCCCATTGTGGTCGAGGGATTTGGACGGTAGACGGTGAGGAATATTCGCCGCAGTCTGAAGCCACTGAAAATATGTTGAGTATTGTTTGTTCAGCCCGACATATTCGGGAAGTTGAAGATATGGGTTATTCTTTAGTGTTTGACCCGCCTTCTAATGTTCGTTCTTCTCCAGACGGTGCGGTTAAATGTACCTTAGAAAATATGACGGTAATTCAAGTTTATGTTGAACCGAGAAATGGTTGGTATTCGACGCAAGCTTGTGG
>JBMDYE010000200.1:0-12812 GCA_048595135.1 Planktothrix sp.
GCGGCAACAAAACTTTTACAGCAGGGGACGGGGGGACAGGGGGACGGGGGGACAAGGGGACGGGGGACAAGGGGACGGGGGGACAAGGGGACAAGGGGACGGGGGGACGGGGGGACAATGGGACAAGGGGACAAGGTGAAAATGCTTTTATTCTTCCTCCTTCTTTCTTCATCATTCTTCCTTCTTCATTCTTACTTCTTCATGATTACTGCAAAGCCGCCTTCTATTCTTAATTCTGATCCTTACGTGCTACGCACAGGCTCCGCCTACGCTCCGCGACTGACGCTACGCGATTCTTAATTCCCCTTAGCTTCTCCATTTAATTGAACAGCCGATCGCTTCAGTAGTCGCCGGATTGATTGGTTCGTTATTGAGGAGTTGGGCGATCGCATTTTTTAAATAAGGAATTTGAACGGTTTCAGGAGAATCGGGCTGATCATCAATTAAGCCGCGATAGCGTAAAATTCCTTGATGATCTAATAAAAAAACTTCTGGGGTTCGTTCTGCACCAAAACAATGAGCTACGTCTTGAGTGACATCTCGAATATAGGGAAAATTTAACCTTTGTTCGGTTGAAAAGATTTTCATATTTTCAAAACTATCATCGGGGTATTTTTTTGCATCATTAGCATTAATTCCCACTAATGTTACCCCTTGAGTTAGGCACTCTTGCTGGAGTTGCTTCAGGCGGTTTAAATAAAGACGAACATAAGGGCAATGGTTACACATAAAAATAACAGCAACCGCCCGATAATCCTCTAAATATCGCGCTAAATGATGAACTTGATCATCAATTCCAGGTAATTCAAAATCAGGAGCATAGTTATTAATTAAAGTTCCTTTCATGTTCGCCTTCCCGCCTTCAATTCAATGCTTTTAATCGATTTTAATCTTATTTTTACTCGATCTTAGTTAAAGTTCAAACCTTAACCCGCACCCTAATTTCAGTCATCAGTCATCAGTCATCAGTCATCAGTCAGCCGTAGGGGCGAAGCATACGTCCGATAGCTTATCGGTTTTTCTCCTAAATTTCTGCCCGAATGCTTCGCCCGTACAGTTACCAGTCAGTAGAGACGCTTCATTGCTTGTCTGTACCCAGTCACCCGTCATCAGTTATCAGCTAAAAATTCTTCTGACTTCTGACTTCTGACTCCTGACTTCTTTTCTTAATTCTTAATTCTTAATTCTTAATTCTTAATCCATCCTTTTGCTAAAGCTTGATAGCCGATTAATTTATAGGTTAACTTAGCAACGGTGAATTCAGAAACAACGGAATCAACAATTGGTGCTAATTCCATGACATCACAACCGATCACGTCCCGTGACTCAAATAAACGGCGTAAAAATCTAAGGGTTGAATACCAAGTTAAGCCGCCCGGTTGAGGAGTTCCCACACCCGGAATTAAACTCGGATCAACGCCATCGACATCTATCGTGAGAAAGACTTTTTCCGTTGGGATACTGGCGATCGCTTTTTCAATCCAATCGGGATCAAATGCCATATGATGCGCCATAAAAACCGCTAGATTTTTTTCTTTAATTAAATCCGCTTCTTCTTGACAAATGGCACGAATTCCCACTTGAACCGTTGGTAAACCCATATTAACAATTCGACGCATCACGCAAGCATGACTATGAATTGTTTCTTCATATTCATGGCGTAAATCCCCGTGTGCATCAATCTGAACAACAGTAAACGGTTCAGAACAAGCTTGACGATAACCGTCAACAACTCCCGCCGTAATACTATGTTCTCCCCCAATCGCAACGACAAATTTGCCTTGTTTGACTAAAGTTTGAATTGTTTCTTGGGTGAGTTGGAGCATTTCTTCCGCAGAAACCGTGCTGTTGCGAGTATCTGCAATGGGGGAATGGGTAAAAATCCCCGCATCAAAACAAACTTCTCGTTCGAGTTCTTCGTCGTAACATTCTAACTGATGGGAGGCATCCAACAGCGCAGACGGCCCATTCTGGCAGCCTTTCCGGTAGCTAGTCGTTGCTTCATAAGGAATCGGTAAAATTACGACTTTAGCCGTTTCATAGTCGGGGACAATTTCAGAACCCAAAAAATCTACAACAGGAGTCGAAGCGATAGTTGATGTCATCTTCAAATTACAAAAGGTCGATTTAGGATTAGGCAGTGTATTAGTGCTATCTAATTTTTACATAGGACGGGAGGCACTGTTAACCGTGTGATTACCGAAATCCTGAGCTTAGATTAAAATTTACAAAAATGTAAAGTTATTTCTCTCCCTCAGAAAATTTATGTTAACGGTTACATCAGCACCCCAAACCTGGATGTGGAAAGGGTATCCCATTTGTTACGTGACCAGTGGCAATAGTGGCCCTGCGGTGGTTCTGGTGCATGGGTTTGGGGCGTCCTGGGGTCATTGGCGCAAAAATATCCCGGAATTAGCAAAATCCTGTCGAGTCTTTGCGTTAGATTTAATGGGGTTTGGTGCTTCAGCGAAACCTAAACCGAGTTCAGAAATTTCCTATACCTTTGAAACTTGGGGAGAACAATTAGCGGATTTTTGTCGGGAAATTGTAGGAAGTCCGGCATTTTTAGTGGGAAATTCAATTGGTTGTATTGTGGTGATGCAAGCGGCGGTTGATTTTCCCGAAATTGTTGAAGAAATTGCCTTATTAAATTGTTCTTTAAGATTATTACATGAACGTCGCCGATCTGAATTACCGTGGTATCGAAATTATGGGTCGAGTGTGGTTCAGCAATTATTAGGATATCGGAAGTTTAGCGAGTTCTTTTTTCAGTTATTAGCAACGCCGAAAACCGTTAGAAAAGTGTTGTTACAAGCCTATCAACGGGATGAAGCGGTAACGGATGAATTAGTGGAAATGCTCTTAAAACCTGCTCAAGATGAAGGGGCTGTGGATGTTTTTTCTGCTTTTACCCGCTATTCTCAGGGGCCGTTACCAGAGGATTTATTACCAAAATTACCTTGTCCAGCGTTAGTCTTATGGGGAACCGATGACCCTTGGGAACCGATTAAATTAGGACAAGAATTTAAGCAATATTCAACGGTCAAACAATTTATTCCGTTAGACGGTTTAGGGCATTGTCCGCAAGATGAAGCCCCAGAAATTGTGAATCCGATTTTATTAGATTGGATTTTAAAAGATAACCCAAGTTGAGATTATGAAAACCTTAGTTAAATGGACAGTTGAAGACTATCATCGTTTAATTGAAACAGGTCTTTTAGGAAGCCGGAATATTGAACTATTACAAGGAGAATTAATTGAAATGCCACCTGAAGGGCCATTTCATAGTTATGTGACGGAGGGAATTGCTGACTATTTTAGAGGGATTTTACAAGGAAAAGCACTGGTTAGAGAAGCTCATCCGATTACGTTATCAAATTCGGAACCTCAACCGGATTTAGCCATTGTTCAACTTCCGAGAAATCTTTATCGCCAACGTCATCCTTACTCAGAGGATATCTTTTGGTTAATTGAAATTTCTCAATCGACTTTAGCTTATGATCTGAATGAAAAAAAGGAAACCTACGCCCAAGCTGGAATAGCAGAATACTGGGTTTTGGATATTAAGAAACAACAAGTTTATGTGTTTAGAAACCCTAACGAAAATGACTATACCTTAAAGTTTGTTGTAACAGAAGGAAGTTTAAGTTCTTTAGCATTTCCTGAGTTAGAAATATCTATAAATTTATTGTTGGGAGATTAGAAACCGGGTTTCTTTGAGAAGCCCGGTTTCTGGGTTTAATTAGGCAGGAAGGGTGTATTTTTCCTCAATAATGGAACGAACTTTAGCGCGACTTTCATCAGGGGGAAGGTTAGATTCTGCTTCTAAACTCGCCACTTGTTCAGCCGTATCTTCATCTTTAATCGCTTCTCGTAACCACCGAGAATAATCTTGATTTTGGAGATGATAAACCCAGGTTTCATCATCAACTCCGGCGGCTAACTGTAAAAACATCATCACATTATTTGCGGCTAAATTTAGTTTCGCTTCTGGCCCTCGGAAATAGAAATATTTATCTTCCCCTAAATTGCCTTCTGCATAGTTACGACGATGGCGATGACGTTCCATTTTAGGCGGATTAACTTTAAACTGAATCGGAGGATTTTGGTTATCTCTAAACCAAGCTAATCCTTCTCCCATTTCTAAAGATTCGATTAATGGTTGAGGTGGAGAAGTTTCTACCGTCTGACAAAAACTTTTAATGGTTTCATCAGGATTTTTCCCGAAGGCAATCACCGTATTAACTAAGGATAACGCCGCAGTAGAAACGTGATTCGGATGAACCGTAATTAACATTAAATTAGTCAAAGATTGGGGTAACGTTAAAGAAGCCGGATGCCAATCTGTCGGTAATAAATGATGGGTTTCATCCACCACTAACCAATGGGGTCTTCCGGTGCGACTTCTCATTTCTAATAACATTGGTAATAGTCCCCGAAAGAAAGACGGACGGTCTTGTAACGGAACTCCCAATAAATTTAAAACCACGCTTTGGTCAGGTTTTTCTAATAAATCTTGAAGGGCGTTAAGACTGGGTTGATTTTTCGCATCCCCAATCACAATGACATCATCAAATGATTCATAATCCCCTTCGGGGTCAATAATACAAAACTGATATCCTTGTTCATGTAATTGTTCTAAAATCGCCGTGGCTAACGTTGATTTTCCACTTCCTGACGTTCCCGCTAATAATAAACTAGAACCTGATGCCATTAAATTAACAGGCTGACGATTTTGGTCGGTTCCTATTAAAATTAAATGAGATTTAGGAGGGGGTAACATGGCTAAATCAGACGTGACTAATGCTTCAATTAATTCTTCAACGCCTTGTCCTCGACTACCAGAGGTTACCCAATCCGCTTTTTCTTTTAAAGCGGGAAGAGCATTATTAACCGCTACTGAAAATTCACATAAATCCATAAAGGCATGGTCATTTTCTGCATCCCCAACTCCAATCACATTATGGGGAGACAACTTCATTTTATCTAAAGCGGCTTTCAGTCCAGAGGCTTTATTAATTCCCGCAGGTAAAACCATCACCGCGCCTTTATTGAAAATTACATTTAATTCTAAGCCTAAATCTCGAATAATTTCTAATATTTTTGTTTCGTTGGGTTCCCAGGAACTAACAATCACATGACCGGGAGAAAATGGGTCAACTTGACGGTCTTTTAAAGCGTTTAAAAACGCTTCTGAGGGAGCTTCTGCCAGTAATTCTATTTGACGACTTTCCGGCCAATATAATAACGCCCCATTTTCAGCCACAACACAGTCAAAGTAATTAATATGATCTTGGCAAGTTTCGCACAAATCCTCAATGTGGCGACCCGTGACTAATATTAATTTTCGTCCTGAATTCCTTAACCGTTCTAAAGCTTTTAAGGTGCTTTCCGTCATTTGACCATCTTTTGCTAATGTGCCGTCATAATCCGAAGCTAAAGCAACGTAGCGCATAAAATACTCAACTTATGATGAATTAATTAAAAAAATTACACCGTGATATCAACGATTTTATCGTTGTACTAAAACCACACTTAGCAAATCAATTAAATAAAGATCATCTAGCTTTAGGGATAAATTAGATTAAACCAAATTTATCTCTATATTTTGATAGAGTTAAACAACTTTGCTCTCTACCTAATTATAGATACATACTGGTTAATAAGTTTCCTAAGATGACAGAAACTCTTGGAGAGGACAAGACTGAGTGACCGAGAATCGAGGTGATTTAGGAGAGCAGGCATTGAGTAAATTGGCAGAAATGACCCTTGCCAATCAACTTGATGAAGTTGAAAAACTCGATGTTGATATTAAGACTGACCCCCTTAAGGTTATTCAGGGAAAAGTTGATTCTGCAAACATTTCTGGAGAAGGAATGGTGATGCAAAATGACTTACGAATGGAAAAAATAGAGCTAGAAACCTCCTCAATTGCCATTAATCCCCTGAGTGTTCCGTTTGGGAAGATTGAACTCACCCATCCTACAGAAGCAACAGGAGAAGTTATTTTAACGGAAGCGGATATTAATCACGCGTTTAATTCTGATTTTATTCGCAAAAAATTACAGGGGTTTAAAGTGGCTATCGAAGGCGAACTGGTGACTGTAGAAACTAAAGAAATTGAATTTAAACTACCCGGAAATGGTCGGTTCTTTCTTCAAGCAGATTTAGTCTTACAGCCATCAGGAGAAACTAAAAAAATTGCCTTTACAGCAATTCCTAAAGTTAGCCCCAATAAAAAAACAATTATTTTGGAGGATATTTTATATTCTGACGGAGGAAATTTTTCTCCTGATTTTTCAAAGGCATTACTCGATTTAGCCAGTAATCTTTTAGATTTGGATAACTTTAATTTAAAATCGATCCAACTTCGGATTCGAGACTTAAAGTTAGAAACTCAAAAAATGATTATTATGGCAGAAGCCGATATTGAATCGTTGCCTTCCGCAAGTTAATCGTTAATTCTCGTCACAAAACCTAGAAAAAAGGAGTAAAATCTATGACCCGCATTGTCAATCTTGATCCGCTAATTGAAGGGAACGAAAGAGAATATTATGATAGTGGAATTCCTAGCACTGTTGCTGTTTTAGGACATCCCCTTCATCCGTTGTTAATTGTATTTCCGGTTGCTTTCTTAGTCACTGTTTTATTAACCGATGTTGTCTATTGGTTAACGGGTTATTCGTTTTGGGCTCAAGCTTCCTTTTGGTTACTCGTTGGTGGACTAATGACCGGAATTATCGCCGCCATTACCGGACTCTTGGATTTTGTGAGAATCTACCGTGCTAGAGAACATAAAGCGGGATGGATTCACTTAATTGGTAATGTTACAGTTTTAGTTTTAGCCTCGATTAATTTATTGATTCGATGGAACAATATTGCTGATGCAATTTTGCCTTGGGGATTAATTCTTTCTTTAGTTGTTGATGGACTTTTAGGGGTTACAGGTTGGTATGGTGGCGAATTAGTTTATCGCCATAAAATTGCTGTCGTTGGTGATAGTAATACGAACCAACCCTAAGCAGTGCGGGCGGGGATACCCCGCCCCTACCATAACGGATTCAGAGTCGGAAAATTATCAATTTTTAATTTATTAATTATGGACAGTTACGACGTGATTATTATTGGTGCAGGTCATAATGGTTTAACCTGTGCAGCCTATCTTTTAAAAGCCGGATATCGGGTTTTACTTTTAGAAAAACGTTCTGTTCCTGGCGGTGCTGCTACAACAGAAGAATGTTTACCCAAAGAAGCTCCAGGCTTTAAATTTAACCTCTGTGCGATTGACCATGAATTTATTCATTTGGGGCCAGTCGTTGAAGAATTAGAACTGCATAAATATGGGTTAGAATATCTTTTTTGCGATCCCGTTGTTTTTTGTCCCCATCCTGATGGAAAATACTTTTTAGCCCATAAAGACGTGGACAAAACCTGTACTGAAATTGCCCGATATAATTCCAGAGATGCGGCAAAATATCGCGACTTTATCACGTTTTGGCAAAAGTTTATTAATTTTGCCACACCGATGTTTAATGCGCCTCCCAAATCATTGATTGATATTGCGGGGAATTATAATATTAAAAAACTGAAAGATTTATTCTCCGTCCTGGGTTCTCCAGAAAAAGCACTTGATTTTGCTCGCACGATGTTAAGCAGTACAGAAGACTTGCTGAATGAGTGGTTTGATGAAGAATTTCTCAAAGCACCTTTAGCACGTTTAGGGTCAGAATTAGGCACGCCTCCTTCTCAGAAAAACTTAGCGGTTGGGGCGATGATGATGACGATGAGACATCAACCAGGAATGGCAAGACCGAGGGGAGGAACTGGAGCATTAACGCAAGCTTTACTGAATTTAGTTCACGCGCAGGGGGGAACCGTTTTAACGGAAAAAACCGTTGATAAAATCTTAATTGATGATGGGAAAGCCGTTGGCGTTCGGGTGGAAGATGGCACGGAATATCGCGCGAAACGAGGCGTTATTTCTAATATTGATGCTAAACGTTTGTTCTTGTATTGTATTGATGCTGCGGATGTAGATTCGGCTGATCCTGAATTACGAGAACGGTTATCACGGCGGATTGTTAATAACAATGAAACCATCCTTAAAATTGATTGTGCGTTATCAGAACCGTTGCGATTTGAACATCACAATCATCAAGATGAATATTTGATTGGTTCGGTGTTAATTGCAGATTCCGTTAAACAGGTGGAAATGTCGCACCATGACCCTTCAGTGGGTAAAATTCCTGATTCTGATCCGTCAATGTATGCGGTTGTTCCAACGATGTTAGATCCTTCAATGGCACCGGATGGAAAACATACATTATGGATTGAATTTTTTGCGCCTTATAAAGTGGAAGGATTAGAAGGAACGGGATTACATGGCACAGGTTGGACGGATGATTTAAAAAATAAAGTTGCAGACCGTGTGTTGGATAAATTAGCAGAATATACCCCTAATTTAAAGAATGCAATGATTGCCCGTCGGGTGGAAAGTCCGGCAGAATTAGGGGAACGTTTGGGGGCATTAAATGGAAATTATTACCATATTGATATGACCCTTGAACAGATGATGTTTTTCCGACCGTTACCGGAAATAGCCAACTATAAAACCCCAATTGAAGGATTATTTTTAACTGGGGCAGGAACCCATCCTGGTGGTTCAATTTCGGGAATGCCGGGACGGAATTGCGCTCGTGTTTTTCTTCATACTCAGCAACCCGTTTCTCAAGCATTAACAGAAGCCTATGAATCGTTTAAATCAATGACCAGTTCAGTGATCAACAGTTAAGTGATCTAACCCGGACGCTAAGTTTTCAAGGCGGGGTCATTAATCCCGCCTTGAGTAAATCAGAATTAACATTTTCCCGTATTTCCACTTAAATTCTCCTAGATAAGTTGAGGAATTGGGTTAGGAATCGGATCAGGAAAAGGACTCGGCTCAGGAAGGGGCGGATCAGGAATCGGATTAGGATTAGGTACGGGACTGGGTTGAGGAACTGGGGTAGGAATTGGCTCAGGAACAGGCACTGGGGTTGGTGCAGGCGTGACAAAAACTGCAATTTGAGCAGGATTAAAGGGGATTATTTTTATCGGTAAATACTGAGAAAAACCGGATTCAAGAAGTACAGAAAGAATTAGAGAAAACATTTTAAAAATTCTCCTCGATTTCAAATGATTCAGGTATTAAGCAGTCAAACCCAATCAATTGCCGACTGATCAGGGCTATATTCTTCATTCCGCGATCGCTTCATTTAGAATGACAGTGCCAATAATTTTGGATCAATGCTTAATAGCTTTAACGTAAACAATAAAAATTTTATTTTTCATCAATCATAAGGGTGAAAGCGAGTGTTCAAAAGGAATAAAACCTATCTTCTGATCGGTTAATTTTCGTTGAATAAACGGACTCAAGTTTATTGTTAAAACTAAAGATTGCAACAGGTTCCCTCCCTGGAAAGAGGAGATTAAAATCGAAGTTGATTACCTTGAAAGAAGGAAATAAAACAGCTATGAGATGAGGGTATTATTATGAATCGTGATTCTGAAGTTAGAGAGAATTTAGGGCCCTATGAGCAACCGAT
Source organism: Planktothrix sp. (assembly GCA_048595135.1). Classification (GTDB taxonomy): domain Bacteria; phylum Cyanobacteriota; class Cyanobacteriia; order Cyanobacteriales; family Microcoleaceae; genus JBMDYE01. Next base: position 9,585 of record JBMDYE010000200.1, read on the forward strand.
GAGTCCTCAAGAAGTTGATCCGGCTCAAAAACGCAAGCAAAAAGAAGAGTTAGCAAAAAGCGGTAAAGTTTTAACGTCTAACCCAGGCGATCGCATTGATGATTCAATGAGTATCGAAGAAAAAGCCAAACAAGTGGCGGTCGATGCGCCGGATATTACCGGAGATCATATTGTTGTCCCAACTTATTTTATTGTTGAAGATGAGAATGGCGAAAAAGAAGCCTTACATCATGTTAGAGATGCCGAAGAAATTTCTGATGTGATTCGCCAAGCTAGGGTTGATGAAAATGGAAACCGAGTTTGGTGGTAATTTTTGATTTTAATTGAGTTGGGGGAGTGAATTATGCCCTATCAAACCTTAAAAGATTTACCGGATTCTGTTCAGTCTCATCTGCCTAAACACGCTCAAGAAATCTTTCGGGCTGCTTTCAATCACGCATTAGAAGAATATGGAGAAGAAGAGAACGCTTTTCGCGTGGCTTGGAGTGCGGTCAAACGAGATTATCAGAAAGGAGAAGATGGAAATTGGCATCCTAAATCTGAGTAAGGGATTAAAAACCCGGTTTCTCAAAGAAACCGGGTTTTTAGCTACAATTACTTACTCTATTATTTAGGTTAACTTTATATTGAAATAGACATTAATTTTGTTAATTTAGTTTTAATAAACTTTTAAAACAAGCTCAACCTAATCTTTTAAATTAAAGTAAAAATCTGAACATTAAATCTGCCCTTTGGGTGAGGAATTTATCTTTTTTATATGCAAAATTAGAATGTATAGAAAACTGGTTAATAGATCAGGAGAACACAAAATGGTAACAACTTTAACCGATTCAAAACGTCAAGCAATTGGTACTAAACTTGCTTCTATGAAAGCAATTCAAGAATTGCTGATCCAAAACGAACAATCTTTTATTCGGGAGTGTAGCGTTCCTGAAATTACCCAGAAATTTCAAGAAATGCTAACTGATGATCAAAAAAATCTGGGTGTCATTGATACCGTAATTACTCAGTATGGGATTCAATCTCGTCCGGCTGAAAATGTCACCCAAATGATTGATCAACTCAAAGGCTTAATGGGCGGTTCTAAATTAAGTTTTTATGAAAAAGTTGCTCAACACGAACTGCTCAAACATGGACAAGTGATGTCTGGGTTAGTGGTTCATAAATCTGCTCAAGTTGTGGGTGCAGATATTGAAGCCGCCATCACTCCGTTGAATACCGTTAACTTTGAAAATCGCGCCCATCAAGAACAATTAAAAGGCGTTTTAGAATATTTAGGAACTCAAGAATTAACGGGTAAAGATCCTGACCAAGGAATTTGGGCGCGGGTTCAAGATGCGATCGCTGCTTTATCGGGAGTTGTGGGTAGTGCTGTCACCCAATCTTCTGATAAATCCGATATGAATATTCAAGATGTTATTCGCATGGATCACCAAAAAGCGAAAACATTATTCATGGAAATTGAAAACACCAACGACCCGGCAAAAATCCAAGAATTCTTCGGTCAACTGTACCAAGATTTAAGCGCCCATTCTGAAGCGGAAGAACAAGTTGTTTATCCTAAAGTTCGGGCTTTCTACAGCGATACCCAAGACTTGTTTGATGAACAAGCAGAAATGAAAGTGCTGTTAGAAGAAATCAAAGCCATGAGTCCGACGGCTTCACAGTTCAAAGCGAAAGTTAGCCAATTAAAAGATATGGTTAGCCACCATACCCGTCAAGAAGAAAACGATATGTTTGCGGTGATTCGCGATAACTTCTCTAGCAACGATAGCGAACAGTTGGCAACTCAATTTAAAGAAGCTAAAAAACAAATTCAAACCAAAATGGCTGCTTCTAAATAAGATAGGATAGTAGCGACGACTCATCAGTTTCTAATTCCTTTTTCCTCCCGATTAAAAAATAAGGGGCATTAGCCCCTTATTTTTTATGGATAAAAGGCAAGATTAAGGATTACCAAAGCTTCGGGAACCTTGATATCCTGATTGACTCGCTAACTTTTCTAAACTTTGAACGCCTCCATACATTTGACCGTTGATTTCCCAAGTGGGATAGCCTTTAATTTCTTTCGCTTGACACAACTCTGGCTGAGGATTTTTACCCCCTGCATCACATTCAATATAGGTTAATTTCTGAACAGCTTCTAAACCGAATAATTGTTTTTGATCTTGACAATGACTGCACCAATATGCCCCATACATTTTTGCCCCAACTTGGGTTAAATGTTCCGCTAATTCAATATTAGCGGGACTAGATTTTGTTGTAATTTTAAACCCATTGGTTTCAACACGGGGGCTATTCAAGGGTGCATAAATGGCTAAGGTTGCAATTAAGGTGATCATTCCCACCACAACCGCAATAAAAAAAAGTTGACCCAAATCGTCCCAATCTCGACCCATTAAAGCCAAAACAAATAAACTCAAGCAACAGATGGCAGAAGCGATACAATAAAGACAAAATGATTTAATTACAAATGCCATCAAATAAATCAAATAAGCACTAAAAATCATCATGGCTGAAGCTTGAGCAAAGATTAACAGCCATGTCCAATTGTCTACTTTTGTTCTTAATCCTTTTTGGGTTTCAGGATTCACTAACCAAGGTGAAACTGCCATTCCCGCCATGACGGTATACGCTAAAAAACCAAATAATGCTAATGGTAAACCAAATACAACTGCATAGGGACTTGACAACACTTGATCGCAGCCTGTAATCGGACAAGCTGCATTTCCTCCTGTTAGCTTTAAAATGGTTAAATAGGCGGTAATGACTGCACCGCAGGCGGCAAGCGCAGCAATAATAAATCGTGATTTTTGATGAATCCAAGGGGTTGAACGTTTGCGGATCATAATAACAGGTTGATCAGTATACTATAGCTAGTTTAAAGGATGAGCGAAACATCTGAGAGACGTTCAAGGAATTTTGATTCGGTCAGATTATGAGAATTTTATTAGTAGAAGATGAACCCGATTTAGGGGCAGCAATTAAAAGAACGTTAACCCAAAATGCCTATATTGTGGATTGGGTTCAGGATGGAACAGAAGCGTTAGAGTATTGGGAAAGTCAATGGACGCAGTATACCTTGGCTGTTTTTGATTGGTTATTACCGGGATTATCGGGAATTGAATTATGCCAAAAATTACGAAACAAAGGCAGTTCAATTCCGATTTTAATGTTAACGGCAAAAGACACGGAAGCGGATAAAATTAAAGGCTTAGATGCGGGGGC